>NZ_JBFUHB010000018.1:0-88982 GCF_056402595.1 Sphingomonas sp. P3_C6 | reverse complement strand
TCTGGCCTCATGTTGCCGTGGCCGGGAAACGCCGATCCAGGGTCGCCTTCCGCTTCGCGGATCCACTTGCGCAGCACGTTCGCATGCACATCCAGATCGCGCGCTGCCTGCGATGCCGAAACGCCACGCTCCAATACCAGCTTCACCGCCTCGAGCTTGAACTCCCGGCTGAACTTCCGTCGTTGCATCGTCACCCTCCGGTTCCAAAAACACCTTATCTCGGTGTCCACGAAACCGGGTGCAGCTCAGATCTGGACGCGGCGATCACAGCGACCTTCGAGCGCCGCCAGACGGCGATCCCGACGGAAAGGCCCCCCGGGCTTTCGGCCGAGATGGTCGATGATGAGGTCAAACAGCGCCAATGGCGCGCCTATGCGGCATCGGTCGAACTCGAGAACGTTTCCCTGGAATCGATCATCGACAAGGTTTGGGGACTGGTCGGTCCGTCGTGCGCGCGGATCGTGGCAAAAGCGGCGGAGACCGCATGATTTCCGCTAGCGGTGCAGATAGCGACGCCGGAGTCATCGACGTCTGGGACATCGATACGTTCGATAACGAGTTGCGCGGCGATCTCGAAGCTCACACCGACCTCATCCGCGACAACATGATCACCTCCCGCCGCCAGTCGCGCGAGCACGAGGCCTCTGACCATCGGATGCCCTATCCCGACAATCCTCATGCGGGCGAGTTCATTTCGGTGAAGGAGCACATCATGCGGCTGATGGAGGCCCGCACGATCCGGGCCTGGCATTATACCCGCCTGACCGACACGGAGGTCGATACCCTTCGACGAGCCGGCATTTATCCATCCAGCCTCGACACCATCCGGTCGCGCTTCGCCGCGCAGGTCGTCGCGGGCGCCTTTACGAAGGAAGTCGCCGATCGCCTGTTCGCCGACAGCCCGTACCAAAGCGACCAACTGGCCGCCCGTTCAGGCAAGTTCTGGATGACCTCGCATCCGGTCGACATCGAAGACGGCGGGGTTGAACTGCTCCTTGAGAGTTGGGGCGGGGAGGCCGCCTATTTCTGGCAGCAGGATGCGGAGCTTCAGGACATGCTGAAACGGGTCGGCCGACCCCGTGTCTTGGAGATCGCGATGCCGCTCCTCCATTCCCAGCACACCTACTCCGCGGCCGAGGCCGTGGTCGCCACCTATGGCCGGATGATCGGTTGCAAGCCGGACAAGCACGCCTTCGACCTGTGCAGCCAACAGCCACTCGGTCCCGCCCATATCCTCGCCGTCCATAGCGAAGGGGAGCCGAACTTCGGCACCATTGCCCGAGTTTATCCGGTCGGGTTCATCGATGTAAACCTGGGTCGGTGGGACGAAGAGTGAGCCAAGTTATGTCGAAGGCCATCACGCGCAAGATCGCGGCCTGATCGACTCGCGCTGCGCCACCTCGGTGCAGCCGGCCGGAACTCCGACCTTTTTGTCTCATTGGCTTGGCAGGTCGGCGACGAGGGTCGTCAGCATAAGTTCGATCTCGCCCGCCCGACCCGCCAACCGGCCGTCGATGAGGTGCGCGTGACCTTCGCGGGTTTCGAATTGGTACGAGGTCTCGAAAGCTTCCATTGAGGCGGGGTCCGCGTTCACGCCGGCTGCGATGAGTTGCTCATAGGCGTGGACCATGAAGTTGAAGAGGCAGGGATTGATGTTCACCGCCTCGCCATACCAGTGGAAGCGGAGTTCGCAGGCGGCACGTGTCTCGGCGCGCCACTTCTGGACCGCGGTCTCGATCGCTCGCTCGACCTGATCGCGTCGGACGAGGCAGAGGAAGGCCAGGTCGCTGACTGCGGGGGTGGGGATCACACGCACATTGGCGTCGATTTCGTCCTGATGGTGAGCGAAATTCCGAAGCGCCTTTAAGGCGGCAAACTCCTCCAGATGTTCGAAGTCCTGAACCTCGGCCTTCCTCAACTTGTCATTGAGGCTGTGCATCGCCGTGAGCGTGTGGAACAAGGTGTCCGGTCCCGGAGAAAGGCTGTGCGCTTCATAGGCGCGGAACAAGCGGGCGGCGGCGTTCGCGGCCGATTGCAAGGCGGGAGATTCATCGGGGTTGGTCATGGACGCAGCTAGACCGGACGGGCATGCCGCCTCAAGCCCTATGGGCATGTGCATGCGTTTGGCCTTAGCCATTGGCTGACTCGTTCTGCGGGGAAGCCCGGCATGATAGATGCCGCCTTCGTCGACTATCGATGACCGTTCGGCCGTGGCTGGCGATAGATGGAGAAAGGTTCTCTTGCGACATCCAGCGAGAAAATCCAATCTTTTCAAGAGCGCCGCTTTCTGACGGTGCGCTTGACGGTATAGTGTTTTGCAAAAAATAATTTATCTGATAAAATCAGTTAGTTACGGTGGCAGGAAATAATCGAGTGGGAATGACGGGAGCGTAGTGTGGCGAAGTACGGCGTTGAGATTACAACGATTTTCGCCATCGATACCGAGACCGGTATATCATCAACGAGCGCTCGTTGTCTAAACCAACTCTTTGATTTGTCTGGAATAGATTTCGGCAGATACGGGTAGCCGACCTTAGCGGCGCTCAAACTGTCGGTATTTCTTCTGATCATCAGCTGCAAGTGGGACTTCGCTGCCGTCCGATGGCATTGCCTCGCATGGCCGCTTCTAGGAGAACCGGACGCTAGCGCCGATCGTCGCTAGTCGGTCTCTCGCAATTTGGTCAACCACTCAAGCACCGCCTTGCCGTCGAGCAGCTCGAGTCTTGTCGGAACATATTGCATGATCCGCTTCTGCCGGCGCAGTCCCGCGGGGAATTTGGACGTGGTCAGCACCATTCCCTTCGACGTTTCCGGCTCGCTTCCCATTACCCCGAGCAGCGCGCGGATGTCGTCATAACCGACTTCACGATGATCGGCGTAGCGCTTCACCGAGCCGAATGATCCTGATGCTGCAGACCCCGCGTCTTACAGCGATGACATCCCGGCCATGGTCGCCGGATCGCGGCGTGAGCGTCACTTCGTCGTAGCCGGCCCGCTCGAAAGCGCCTGCGACCAACTCCTCGAAGGCCTCATGGGTCGAACTTCAGACACTGTGGTCTGATCTGGCGGGGCAAGTCGATCAGGGAATGTTCCTGTTTCTGCTACGCGTCGTGTTCAGCATTGTTGCAATGCGGCGACCTTGCGCCGTGATTCCTCAACACGGCCGGGCGGCCGACCAGGGTACCGCAGCCGGCATCGCTGGCCTGGCCGGTCATGGCCTCGACGCGCCCGAGCTTCGATACCGCGCAAACCGGCCTGACAGCTTCCCGTGTGCGTCCCCAGGTCGGCGCCGCTGCCGGGCGCGCCGCAGCCACGACGCGGCGATCTCCGGTCGCGGGCACGGCCCTCAAGGTGGACCGGCATCCCGCGGGCTGCGCTGACAATGCGGGAGTTCCTGGTAACGACCGTTACCCAGAAGGCTATACTCCGCGGTCACAAGCGCCCGGCCACCACCTATTTTTCTTGATATTACAATGCCCTACCGTAACGCCGATAAGATTTGCGCCTCGGGTTTCGCTGATCGATAAGGACGGGGTATTGGAGGAACGGTGATGGGTATGGCATTGTTTAATCTGGGTCGCCGGCACGCACTGACCGCGCTTGCGGCGCTAGCCGTTGTCTCGACGGGCCTTACCACGTCGGCCTGCACAAATCAGCCGACCCAGGCAGCGCACGAAAGCGTCTATGCCCGAGTCCTGAAGTCCGGGACGATCAGGGCAAGCTACGCCGATTACCCACCCTACGCCATCAAGGATGCCAAGACGGGCCAGTTGAGCGGCATTTACGTCGACACCCTCAATGAAGTGGGCAAGCGCCTCAATCTCAAGGTCAAATGGGCTGAGGAAGTCGGATGGGGAGCCATTTTTGAGTCGCTCAATTCCAACCGGGTCGACATTTTTGGCGCAGGAATATGGCGCAACGCCACGCGGGGGAAAGTCGGCGATTTCTCCTCGCCGCTGATCTACAATGTGATCAAGGTATATGGTCGGCCGGATGGCAAGACATTTGCCTCGACGGACGATATCAACAAGCCCGACGTCAGGATCGCCACACTCGACGGAGCGATCGAAGATGTCATTGCGAAGTCGGATTATCCTGCCGCGCAGAAGGTTTCGGTGCCTCAGCTGAATCCCTGGAGCGATGTCCTGTTGAACATCACGTCGAAAAAGGCCGACCTCACTTTCGCCGAGCCGGCTGCGGTTAACCTGTATCTCGAAAAGAACCCCGGCACTCTCGTCGAGCTCTTCCCCGACCAGCCGATCCGCGTTTTTGCCAATGCCTATGCATTCAAGCTCGGCGAGCCCGAATTCAAGGCCATGATCGATTCGGCTATCCAGGAAATGCAAAGCGACGGCACGATCGAAAGAATCATTCGCAAGTACGAGAAGCGTCCGGGCGAATATCTCCGCGTGACGCCGCCCTATGTCCTGCCGGCGAACGGCAAGGCGGGATGAGCGAAGTCTTTCGTATCCTGATAGACTATCACGAAGCATTCCTGGATGGTGTGGGGGTCACGCTCGGACTATCGCTGATCATATGGTCTGCCGGGTTGGTCGTCGGAACCTTGATAGGCTGGTTGAGCAACAAGCTTCCTAGGTCCGTCGGCCTTACGCTTTCGACCCTGTCATTTCTCGGCGCCAGCATCCCGGTGATCGTCATCCTGTTCTGGGCGCATTACCCCCTCCAGGCGATGCTCGGCGTCGTGATCGATCCTTTTTTCACAACCGCCTATGTCCTGAGCCTCGTCAACATACTGGCCGTCGCGGTCATCATCCGGAATGCGCTCGACCAGTTTCCGGAACAGTATTTGATGGCCGCCAGGGTAACCGGGCTCGACGCGCGGGACACCTTTCGGCTCGTCTTGTTGCCGATCGTCCTGAGGCAGGTCACCCCTGCAATTCTGAGCAGTCAGGTCGTCATGCTCCAGTCGACGCTGTTCGCAAGCATGATCTCCGTGGAGGAGATCCTGCGCGTGTCACAAAGGATAAATGCGACAGAGTATAAGCCGATCGAGATTTTTACCGCGCTCGCCTTTTTCTTCCTGGCGATCTGCGTGCCCATGAATGGCCTTGCCCTGGTTCTGCGCCGGCGCTTCGGCCGCGATTTCTCGGAGCGCTGAGTCGCCATGCTGACTGCCAGAGGCCTGTGCAAAAGTTTCGGCCGGCAGGCCGTCCTTGAAAATGTCGACTTCGAGGTCGCTCCTGGTGCTGCGAATGTCATCATCGGTCCGAGCGGCGGCGGCAAATCGACACTTCTGCGCTGCCTCGCGATGCTGGAGAAAGGTGACTCGGGTACCATTAACGTCGACGACCTGGAGTATCGGCTGCCAATCAGTGGCAGGGATTTCGTCCCGCCCTGGCCGGCCCTGACGCTGGTGTTTCAAAGGCACTTTCTCTGGCCCCACCTCACCAATTACGACAATATCGCGCTCCCGCTCCGACGCCGGCTGGGCCGGGCAGCGATCGGTGCGCAGCTCGACGAGCTGATTGACCTGTTCGACATGGGGTCGTTCATCCACCGTTACCCCAATCAAACCAGCGTCGGCCAGCAACAGCGCGTGGCCCTAGCGCGCGCCTTCGCGCTCCAGCCGCGTTATATCCTGCTCGACGAAGTCACCGCGTCACTCGATGTGGAGCAGATTGCGCGGCTCCATGAACTGATGGTGCAGTTGATCGGGCGCGGCATCGGCATCGTCGTCGTCACCCACCTGCTCAGTTTCGCCGAAGCACTGCTGCGCGCGTCCGCCGACAGCAGGCTCACGTTCCTCGAGGGAGGGCGTGTGGTCGCAGCAGGCGGCGCCGAGATTCTTGCGAGTCCGCCCGGCGGGCGATTTGCCGAGTTCTTCGCCAAGATGCGCTTCGCCAGCTGACGCCGGCATTCCGAAGATCACGTCCTTAAGGAGTTACGTTTGTTGTCCAACAGCAGCACCGGTGCCGTCCGCGCCAGAACACCCGCGGAGCGCCGTCGGGCTTTTTTCTATGCCGAGGCCCAGGCCGCCAGCTATGACGTCGCAGCGGACCTGAACACACCGCTCTTCAGCCTCCTTCAGAGGACCCTTTTCGACTTGGTGGCAAACCATCTCGAGCTTGTGGCCGGCGGTCGCGATCAGCCCTTCGTGGTGCTCGACATCGGGTCCGGCACAGGCGCAGAATCGTTACCCATCCTGAAGGCGTACCCCAACAGCAGGATCGTGGCTTTTGATCTCTGCGAACCGATGCACGAGACATTTCGCGCGAAAGCGGTCGATGAACTGGGGGAAGACGCTGTCGCCCGGCGCTGTCTGTTCGTGACCGGCGATATCGCCGAGCCCGCGGGATCTCCCGACGCGCTGCTCAGCCATATAGGGAAATGGGGCGGGTCGTCGCGGTACGACATCGTAATATCGTCGCTTGCTCTCCACCATCTGACGACGCCGGAGAAAAGGCTCGTCACAGGGCGCGTGGCGGAGGTCCTGGCGCCGGGCGGCCTGTATCTGAACGCGGACATTTTCAGCTACGCTTCGCCGACGATGGCGAAAGCCGCCAATGATTTCGGTATCGAGTGGATCCGGACAAACTTCTCCAATCCCCCGGCGGACCTGAAGCCGCTAAAGGATGCCCTGGGTGACCATGCCGGGCCGATGGGCGACGCCTGGATCGACCATTATATCAATTTCAACCTGCCCGATCCCGTGGATTCGCTCTGTGATGCCTCCGGGTCAAGCCCGAGCGGGGATCAGGCGCAGATGCTCGTCGAGGCCGGTTTCGCCGAAGTCGCGGTGCCCTTCCGCTTCTGGGAAATCGGCATATTGTGGGCACTGAGATGACGCAGCCCCACCCAGAGGCGCCATACTGGGCGGAGAAGATCGAGCCGATCTTCGATGAGCTCAGAAACATTTGCGGCTGGTACCCTCAGGACGGGGCATCGGATGCGAGTGCGGCACTGAAGGTCATGGACAACAAGTTCCACCAGCCGAGATATCAATCATATTTCGATGGTCTTGGGCTCTCGATCGCGTGCTTCCTGTATATAGACGCCGCGACAAGTCAGGTGCATTACGCCTTCTTCAAAGACGCGAATGGCGACGATAGTAGCATTGATCAGAATTACATGATCGGATACCAGGATCATGGATGGTATCCGCACGGCTCAATACCCGACACAACAGCAAAGTATGAGCGATACCGGCGCACGATCGACACTCTCTATTACATTCATCGTGACCTGCAGAAAGATTTCCAGAGCCTATCATCTGAATTTCTCCCGGAGTTCATAGGAGACCTCCCGATCGAGCGCGCGCCGTGCCGCGCGGTGGTGAAGACTTTCGATGCCGACATCCGCATGAAGTTTGGCGTCCATTATGTGCCCTACGGAGAAATGGTCGTCTTTCTCCTCCTGTGGAGGCGGTTGGTTCGCCGGATCGGCAATGGACGCATCAGGTGGGATCTTGGGTTGTGGTCTGATGCTGGCTCACCGCCAGAAGAACTGCTGGCAACCATCCTCAGCGGAGCGCAGGTCGGTGAGCTTCGTACAGGCATTGGTGAAGATCTGCGCGCGACCATGGCGCCTTTCGACCGTGATGACGGGACGGATGCCTGGCAGCTCGACCTGCGCGCGCTGCTGCTGGAGAGCGACGACCACCCCGTGTGGGGCTGGCTCGATGCCGATGCCATGGGATCTTTCCAGGGCTTCATCGCCGAGATCGGTTACGGCACCGGAGACAAGGTCGGGATATCAGAAGCGCTCGTCGATTCTCTCCTGGCGGATGACCGCTTCTGCGGCCTGGCACCGGCGTCACATGATATTCGCGAGCTTGGGGAAGCGTTGCGCAAGCTCCATGCCCTGTCCAGATTTCCGATCCTCCCCTATTATTACTGGAGCGCGATCTCCCGCCGTCCGCGGTCGCATGCGGTGGTACCGGTCTGGGCGAGCCTCACTGCACCGCTCAAGCATCCGATCGAGACTCCGATCGTGGGACTGGCCGTAATCGACGTCGCGCCGTTCGAGCAGATTGACAGGAGTTATCGGCCCGGACCCACGAAACGATATGCTTCAGCAGGTCCGCAGGCGACGCCCGAATGGGTCGAAGGCGAGGAAGACAAGCGCCTGCGATATATCTGCTCGTCGCTACGGATGATCGCCCAGCCCCAGATCGACACATTCTACTACAACAGAATTCAGGACAGAAACATCCGCAGGGATGAAATAACCAATATTGCAGGCAATCTAACGCACGATGCGAAGAACATGGTCAATCCCCTGGCCAATCTACTGGCATCGTCCCGACCAGACAAGCAGAAGCTGGCGATGGCCTATGATATGGTGGCCGACATTCGTGACAGACTTACCGAGGTCGCGGCCTTGTCCGCGTCTGCACCGTTTAACCTCGCGGAGCCTGTTGGGCGCAGTAAATATACTTTTATTCCACTCAAGGAATTTGTTGAGATTGAATTCACCGCGGCGCTGATGCGTTTTATTTTCAATTACGTAAATATCGGGAACAGGTTTCTGGAAGGGTTTGAGCTTTCCGTCGATGGGCTCGACCAATCGTCGGATCTCGTACGGGGAATTGCGCGGGCGATTTTCGACTTCGATCAGATAGAGGATCTTGAGATACTTGACCGGATCGAAGACAACGAAGGAGACGGCTCCAGATCGATGTATCGAATAGCCCTTTCGGTGATCTTCTCCGAGATCTTCGAGAATTATCTCAAACATACAATCCTGCGCGAGTTGACGGCCAACAGACCCCTGCGCGACGCCATCCGGATTTCGCTTCGGGCAACCCCTGCCGCGGTTGACGCCTCTCATCGGGCCGCGGACCAGCCTCTTTCGGCGCATGATCTCGATATCGAATTTTCGCCGGGCGAGAGCGCCGTGCCCAAGCTTTTTACCCGCTGGGCCGGTCTGCAGAGCCTGAGCTACGCGGCTTCCAAGGTAGGGCTCCAGTTCGTGGAACAGCCCCTTGTCTGCGCCGGAAGCACCGAGGCAACCATGCTGCCATTCTGGTCGCCAAGAACAGGATCCGGCGTGCATCAATGGTCTCTCAAAAATGTCGCCCTCAAGCGAGCCGCGCAATGACCCGTTTGTTCGAATGGAAGTGCATCATCCTTGACGATCAGTTGGGCGGGGTTGAGGCGATCCGGCGACATATCGCCGCTTCCGGCATCAGGTGCACATCCGGACCGGCCGAGGATAAAAAGCGTTTGAGGATGCAGGTCATTGGCGCGGACCTCGCCAAGGACATCGATGATGCGAATGTGATCTTCATCGACATGCAGTGGGTGGGGGATGGCCGCCAGGGTACGGATCAGGATGCGCAGGATATAATGTTCGGGGCGCAGCGCATTTCGCCGGATGTTTTCCGAAAGTGGTGTGACGCGTACGCCTTGGCGCCCGCGGCCGATACGGACGAGCGTGGAGACGACCGGGTCGGCTACACCCTGGGCGCCGCGGTCTCCCATCTCAACCCGGACGCGAAACTGATATTCTTCACGTCGAGGCTGAAAGAGGACTGGGACCCGCTGGAGCGCACCCTGCAACTCTTCAACCCGGCCCCATATGCAATCACCATCAAGGACAAGGCTTCGGCGCTCAAGCGAGCCAACACGGCTATAACTGCGCTGGTTCGGGATCTCGTGGCGCAGAATCCGGAGGTTCATCGATGGCTTGTGGGGCAGGTCATTCTCCCGATCGCGCTCCGAGGCGAACCGACCGATGGCACCTGTTCGGAAATCTGGCCGGGCCGCCCTTCCGGGGACCAGGAGGCAGGCGAAGCGTGGATACTTCAGGCGCGTAAGGTACTGCCGCAGCTCCACGAAGCGCGGGGCTGGGACCTTGAGGGGCTGATTGGCCTGTTACCGAAGCTGCACTGGCGCCTGCCACTCGCCGGGCACAGGGCAATCAAGGGCCTGCAGCATGATCTGGCGCAGTTGCGCGGTGACCCGCAAAAGATCGCCGGGAATGCCGTGCGGCTGCGCGCCAAATGCGCATCGGCGGGCGTCTCCGGCTTGCGTGTGCTGGGCCCGCTCCAGGCCGCCATCGACAGCCCGACACGGCATGCGATCTCCATCGTCATGGAGGCCGTTGCCCGGGCCAGCCGTAATGACCTGACATCGCTTCACCAGTTCTGCCTCGATCATGATGGAGGCTCGGGCTGCGACCCTGATCTGCGCCAGCCGTTCAGGCTCGAACGCCCGGAAACGGACGCGTCCCTGCCCTTTGACCTGTTTCATCTGGGGCTAGCGGTTGACGCGTTGCACGACAATCTGCTGCGGCTGGAAAAGCGCTCGCCCAGGAGCAAGGTCTCCGCACACATAACGAAGAACCTGGTCGCTGTGACCTATGTCGATAACTCGCCAGGTTTCGCAGATATGGCGGAATTGGCCGAAGGCCTTCGGACGTCACTCGCAAAGCCCGATGCGCTCGATCGCGGCCTTCCGCTGGCGCTGGCATTTCCCTTCTCCTATCCGGTCAAGGAAATGGCGGTGATGACGGTTGATGGCTCCTGGCTGCGCCTGGTCCCACCGGCGAACAATGCCCGGCCGGATGCCGGCGGCAAGCGCCCGGATGACGAGACGGAGGGCTGGCGTTTCGGTGTCCGGTGGGTTTTCGCTCTCGATAATGCACCTGGTTAGCGTCGCGGCATGGTCAGAAACCTTCTCCTTCTCGACGATTCGGCGACCGCGCCGTTCTGGCATGCTCCGGGATGGGTAGTGGGCCGCCAGACCGCGGAATTCGACCGCGTGGAGCGCATCTGCGGCTTTTCGAGCGTTGAAGAATGCCTTTCCAGGGTCCGCGAGGTGGTTTTGGCGGTCCCTCGCCGGGATGACGTAACCTGGTATGTGATCACAGATTCAAATTTCGGCAGAAATCCAAGGGGCGGTGGCGAGCTGCTGATGCGCCTTCGCGAAGATGGACCGCATTGCGTCAGCTGGGCGAGAGCCGTCATCTTCTCGGAAAACCCCCAGGTCGTGCCCGGCCTCATCGACTGCCGGTCGATCCACAGGGGGGGCGTGAACGAGCAACTCGAACTTGCCATCATCCTGAACTACCTGATTTTTGAGAAGTCGCACAATCTGGCCTCATTGCGGGAGATCGACCGCGACCTCCGTTTCATCCCGTTCGCGTGCGAGACGCTTGCTTGTTCGTTGGCCGGGGGTCTTGACCAGGCCAGGGTCATCCGGCCGATGGTTCGCTACGGCGTTCCGGCAGCTTTTCCTGACATGGTCTGTGCGACGGATGATCTCAGGAGCTGCCTCGAGAAACTCTCGACCTTGTTCTCGCCGGAATCCGTGGAGTTGTTCGACGCGGAGGTCGAGGATGAATTTCTACGAGGCGCCCAGGCCTTCGCGCGTGACCCCGAGCGGAATTACGCCTTGCAGTGGCAGGCCGTGGTCGATTGCCTGCACCCGGCCCGTTCCCTTGAACGATGCGCCGGCGGTACCGGCGGCCGGCTGCGGCTGCTCTGGGAGATCGTCCACGCTGGAGGGTCACCAGGCTTGCTGCGGACACATCGATATCAATCGACTGAATGGCTGAATATTTATCAAAAAGCCTCTCTCAGCCTGATTCTCGAGCAGGTCGGCATGGAGATCGAGAAGCATTCGGCAATCCCGCTCCTCGCGCAGCTCTGTCGGGATGTCGTGACAGAAGTGGAGACTGTCCGTAACCATCTGGCAACGGCGATGGACGGGATGCGCACCATCACCGCTCTCGGCGGATAGCGCTGCATGACCTACGCCCCTTTCGAGCAGAAACGAGCGCATCTAAGCCATTACGTGCTGCGAAGCGGACTGTTGAATCGCCTGTCCTCTCCTCCGGATCTCTGGTCGGACGAGCGACTCCCGGTCGCTGACCGGGCCCTAAGGCTCACGGACAACTGGAAGGCGACCATCACCAGGCCGCAGAGCGTCCTTTTCGCGCAGCGCGCCTGGCGGGAGCCGGTCGACGGTCACGCGGACGCCCCTTCTGCAATTCGCGGCCTCGTCGAGGCCGCACGCACCCTGTCGATTGTACAAACGACGGATGAATTTCCCGACGATGCAACCATCGAGAAGTGGTTATCGGACATCGACGTCGTGATACGGAGGATCGGCTCCCCGGAGGTTTCCTGGAGCCGCGATGAGCTGACACTTTTCTGGGCGGGTCTGCTGGCTCTTTCGGACTTCCTCGCTGGCATCCAGGTCGGCGGTCGACATTTTTGGAAGTATTTTCGGTAATGCGCGAATATCCAACCGTACTCGTGATCGACGATCTCTGGGGACGGCTCTCCGATCCGATGATCGAAGAGACGTACGGAAAACTGCCGGTCCATTGGGTGAAGGAATCTGCCGAGACGCCTGAGGGATACGCGGTTGAGCCCGCGATCTCGGCGATCCGGCGCTGCAAACCGGCGATTGTCCTGCTGGACATCAGCTTTGGCCCTTGCGAGAACCGGCTGGGGCTGGAGATATTGAAAGCGCTGCGAACGGAATTTCCGGTGCTGCCCGTGCTCATGCTCACCTCCCTGGATTCCCAGAGCCATCGGGAGCTTGTTGTCCGATGTATGGAACTGGGGGCGAACGAGTTTGTCGAGAAGGCGCCGGCAGCACGCCGCCTTCAGGCCCTCATCTCACTCTTCGTTGAGCCGACTTCGGACCTGACGCTGTACGGCAACGCCGGCCCAATGAGAAAGCTCAGGGCCGATATTACCCGGGTGGCGTTTGGTGGAGAGACGTCGATTCTGATCGTCGGGGAGAGCGGAACCGGAAAGGAGCTTGTCGCGCGCGCGCTTCACCGACAGGGACCCCGCAATCGCGGTGCGCTCGTTGCAAAGAACTGCGCCAGTACAAGCGAGTCACTGCTCGATGTCGAACTGTTCGGACACGAGAAGGGTGCCTTCGCCGGTGCGACCGACCTGCGGCGGGGGCTCATCGAAGAGGCTGACGACGGTACTCTTTTTCTTGATGAAATTGGGGACATGACGCTCGAGCTCCAGGGCAAGTTGCTCCGCGCCCTGGAAGATCGCACCTTTCGCCGCGTAGGCAGTACCCGCGACATTCGAAGCCGGTTTCAGCTGGTTTGCGCAACGAACCGTAACGTTGACGAATTGCTGCGGACAAATCGCCTGCGGCCGGACTTCTATTATCGGATCGCGTCTGTCGTGTTGCAGGCTCCGCCATTGCGGGACCGGCTGGACGACGTTCCGATCCTCGTCGACCATTTTGTCAGGTTTTTTCTGGCGCGAGGATGGTCTTCGTATCCCGGGCGACACTTTGCCCCCGCCGCGATCGCGGCGATGTGCGCACATGACTGGCCGGGCAACATACGCGAGCTGCGCAATGTGGTCGAACGGGCGCTGCTCATGGCGCGGGACCGGCTGATTGATATCTCGGACCTTCCGCCTTTCGTCTGGAACGGGCAAAAGGCGCCTGTCGGAGCGGCGGCGCAGACGGGGATCCCCGACGACATCGCGCTGTGGAGCACTGCTCGCCTGAAGGCCGAATTATCACTGGCGCTGGAAGCGCGCGTGGCAATCGAACGATACAAGGGATCCTCCTGGAAAGCCGAATTCATGCGGCTCATGTATCCCGAGTATAAAGCCGCAAATGCGAAGGGCTTCAGTGACCTCGTCAAGCGCTGGACGAGCGGACCCTGGGGGGACCCCGGCTGGGAAGGCAATGAAGATATCGCAACCCTCATCCGCAAGATCGCCGGCTGATGCGCCGCGACCTGCATCTGGTCATCCTTGATGATCCACATGGGGCGAGCACACTAAGCGCCTGGCTCACCGGTTCGTTGTTCATACCCCGGGAAGATGTCCTGCAGTTTCAGACGAGCCCGTTATGGGCGGACTCGGCCATAGCGGACCGGTTCGAGATCGTTGCCGACTGGATTGAAAAAGTGCTGGAGAACCGCTTCGGCGACAACAAGATTCCTCATGTGGTCGCGTATGTAGACCTGGAACAGGGTGCGTCTCTCGATCATCTGAGCCCTATCAACCATCACGGCGACAGCACCGTGATCGGCATGCTGATCCTGGCGTATCCGGAGATCAACTGGCTGTTCTGCACGCGCGATTCCAGCTCTCTCGCCCACGCAGATCCCTCCAGACCTGGCACCGCGGACACGGACGTGACACGGCTCGCGCTCAACTTTGCGGGGGGTCCGGCAGCGCTTCGTGACCGGATTGCCCTTCTCGACGGAAACCTTCCGCCGATTTTCGATCGGACTGGCCTGCGCGATCGGATCCGCACTGCACTCGTGACCGATCCGCGGCAGGATGCAAACATCGTCCGGCGCCGCGCATCGATGATCGCGATTGACGAAGAGAGCGCCTATGCTTGGCTACACGCCTATATTGGATACCGTTTCGGCTATCTCGCGGACGCGGTTACCAGTCTGAGGGGTATGCAACAGGTCGTTCCTGCGGGAGCGTCCCTGCCAGCGCTCGTGTTCGAGGATGTCTGCGTCGAGTTTGCTGACGACGATGGCCAGGAGATGGGTATCCATCGGCGCTATCAGGCTTTTCCCTGGCTGGCCGAAGCACCGCGCGTTCGGGTGACGAGTGGTGGCGTGCGCGATCCGTTACCGTCATCGGCGCCCGGACACGACCGACGCCGCGATTCCCCGCCGGGCGAGCCACGCGGTCTAGAGAAGCCTCTTGGCGGCATCTTTCAGGTGCAGCGTGAGGCAGGTCTGCCGGCGGTGGACGGCTTCGCCATCGCACCTTACCTGCCCGCCCCGGCGCGCTATGCGAAGTTCGCGGCATCAACCTGGCGCGGTACGATCACTGGTGTCGCGGCACTGGGGCGTCATCTGCTCGCCAGCCGGAAGACCCGGGCGACATCGGGGGACGTGGTTACGCAGCCTGCGAGCGGCCATGCCGTTCATGGCAGGATCCTCCTCATTGCCGAACGACTCGTCGGACGCGCCCGCGGCATGGTGACGAACTGCAATACCGTTCCCGCTGCCTGTCGGGGCGCGGTGCTCGCCACTGACGCATTTGAGCTGCTTGCGACAAGAACCCCGACAATGGCCCTGGATGCCCTGTCTCTCAAACATCAGTTTGAGGTGCTTGCTGAATGCAGTTTCCTGGGGATGCGTCACCATATCGAACTCGGAGCGCGGCTACGGGAGATTGAAGAAGCGACCCTCGAGGTCACCAGGCATCATGGCGAGGTTCACACCCAGCGCCGGGCTGCAGCGAATGCTGCACTCGCAATATGCAGTAGCCTGATCGACCTTCTAAAGAAGAACAACAGGTTTGATGAGGAACATCTCGTACTTACGAAAATCAGGATTCTGAACCGCAAAATATCTCTTTATGACTACGATGATAAATTATTGAAATCCACATGGCTGGGCAAGAAGGCGGACCTATTAGTACTCAAATTGATTGTGGGTGTGGCCAGTTGGTATCTTGAGAGAATCATTTCCACGCCCTGGCGGTTCATTGTTTGCGTAATGCTATGGCTTGTGGCGTTTACATTTGCCTTCTGGTTTACAAGGGGGCCGGAGTGTCACGTATTTGCAAGTAGCGGCATCGAGGCATTCACGACCTTTTTCTCGGTGCAGCCGGCGGAGCGCTCTTGTGTCTGGGAAGCGAAAGACGGGCTGACCCTGGGCTTTGGCGTAGTGGCTCTGGCCATGGTGGCCGGGTTTGTGCATCTTGGTGTTCTGATTTCCCACCTTTATTCCCTTATGATCCGGAAATAGGAAGTTCGTGTTGGAGGCGCGTTTGCGCCCCTGTGAGGTGCAGGATCGTGGACCGGCACACTTGCCTGGCGGACCTTTCCGGGGCCGGGCAGCAGCGGGTTGCGCAAGCAACCACCGGAGGACCGGATGGCCCGTCTTTCCCGGTCGGCGGGAGGACCACCCGGCAGACCGCACGGACACGCCGGCGGAAATAAATTTCATCGCGCACTTCCCATACTGTTCCGCGCGCTATCGCGCCAATCTGGTCGATTCGCCTGGGGCCGCACCTTGACAGAGCAGCGCCGACAAAGGAACATATGGGGAACTAATCAACCGCAGTTGAGTCTGTATGCCATTATGCGTTCCACCGCCGTCCTTGACGAGTTGCGCGCTCGCATCGCGCAGATCGAAGGTACCGGCGCGCGTCACGACTTCCTGCCCTTCGGCATCGACGAGATCGACGGCCACCTGCCGCTGGCGGCATCGCCTCGGGCGCGTTGCACGAGATACCGTTCGACGCCGCGCGACGTTTGCCGCTGTTGTGCAAGCTGTAGTCAGGCCGTGAGAATACGGTAGTAACTATGGGAATGTAGCCGGTCGCGTCCGGATCACGCTGAAAGTTCACCTTTGGTAACTTGAAACGGTTCGTTCACATCGATATCATGAAGAACAGAGGCGCGTACCAGCCGGTGAGTTAGTCATCATTGGAGGGTGGGGGATGCGGCCCGGGCTGATCGTCGGCATTTGGCTTATTTCGATATGGCTTGGATTGCTCGCGCCGCCCGCAAGCGCGCAATCAATCTATTTGCATAGCCCCTCCGAGCAGGAGGCTACCGCAAACCTGGCCACGAGTGTCGAGGCAGCGCGAGCCGCTCATCTCGCCGCACTTGATCGCCACGACGTTGATCTCAAGGCCGCCATGCAACGTGAGCAGACCGCCGTTTTACGCCGGCTGCTGTCCCGTCGTGATGCCGTCCTATCCCGTGAAATCGCTGGCGACACGAAGACGCTGGATGCCGTCCTCACGGCGCGCCTTGCGAGCATCGGCAGCGGCACAAGCCTCGCCCCCGCACGTCCGGGCTTCGGAACTCCGATTGATCCGCGCGTTGAGGCACGCTTCGAGTCAGATCTTCGTCAACTGCGGCTGACCCGTCTTGAGGTCGACCGCCGTAGCGGCGAGTTTCGCCGCGCTTCGGCGCTCGCTCTTCTTCGAGGCGGTACCGCCGTCACGTGTGACGAGAAGCGGCCGCCGGCAGCCGGGGAAGTCGACACTGGCGATCCTGTCCTCGACCCTTGCCTGGATGCCCGCAGAGGCTACCAACGGCTGATAGAATCGGTGCCCTGTGGCATCGATGAGATCTCGCGGACGTTGCTAGCGGTCGTTGCTCGGGTGAAGGCTTGCTGGACCGGTACCACCGCCCAGCCGCTCACAATCGGCGGCGACATTGGCGAGGCGATGGATCAGGTCGCGCAGCTTGGCGACGCCGTCGCACGTCAGCAACAGGCCGTCGGTATTGTGGCGGGCGAGCTGAAAACGCTCGAGAGCTACATCGCCTGCGAGAAGGAGAAGGCGGCCGCGCCAGATGCGACGGCCCGGATCGCGGCGGCAGCTGCGCAGATAGATCAGTTTCTCAAGGCGGTTGCTGCCAACGATACAGGCCGTTTGAGCGCCGCGACGCCTACTGGCGACGCGGCGCCATCGGCCTGCAAGACCCAGGCCGGCGAGACGGTCCAGCCTGCGTCGCTGTCAACGGTTCTTGCGACGCTTCGAGCTATCCTCGACACGGCTAGCCAGTTTCACGCGTCGCGCGGCATTGGGGCTGCCGCTGCCGAAGCCGCGCAGGACTTCCGCTCTGACCGGCTCGGTGAGCTTCTGCAGGCGGTAGCCACGCCGACCAAGCCGCCGGAAGGCCAAGCTGCAACGATCGTTGCCGCCTTGGTCCGGTCGGCCGGGCCGCTCGAAACCTTGGCTCAAGTGCGGGCAGGGACACTGCCGGATACGTCCGGGGTCTTGGTCGCATTGGCCGAAGCGCGAATGCGCGCTGCAACGGCAAAGATCGAGGCGGAACGGTTGCAGCGCCTGAAGGCGCTAGCCGACCAGAAGGTAGCTGCACTTGCCGTTGAAGGAATTCTGGCGCGCCAGTCGCTGGCGGCACTGCACGGCGCTTCCGCGAATCCTGATCGGGCCGTCGTTCTCTACGCGACGAGCGTCGAGCGGGGCAGGGTGCCGGCCGAGGTGATCGACCTCCGCATGGACAATATCGAGTTTGAGATGTGGTCGCGCCGCGAGCGCGCCGCGGTCGAGGCTGGTTATGCGGCGCTCACACCCGCGACTGCCGAGCTCAAGGCCTATGGGGAGGGCGGGATCCGGGCTGACACGATCGCTCGGTTCCTCAACGTCGCGGGACTCGCCGCCATCGCAGGGACGAACTGAGATGCGCGTACTTCTCTTCGCTGTCATCGCGCCGCTGGCGATCGCGGGGTGTGCCAGACCGGGGGCGGTTCGGGGGGTGGCGCGGGCCGCGCTGCCCATCGCAACTCAGCTGGAGAAGTCCGCGCCGGCTCTTGAACGGCGGATGGCGCTTCAACGCCGCGGGTTCGCCGAACGGAACGCGGACCTCGAACGCCAGGCATTGGTCGATCGGGAGGCGGTCGAGCTGCAGGAACGGGAGTGGAAGTTGCGCAACGACGGAGATCGGCTTCGCCGTCTGACGCTACTGCGTGACCGCGATGATGCGATTCTCGCGGACCCGCTCGCGCCGCTAGCGGAGCCCGCGGTCGCTCCGATCGGCGAGAACCCGGTCGCCACCAAGGATCTTAAATCAGCGATTGCGACACTCGATCGGCTGACGGGGGCAAGGCGCATGAATGCCGGCGACTTGCTCAGCTTTGCGAAGAGCGTCGGCGACGAACTGGACAAGATCAAGGCGGAGTCGGAGGCCGAGAAGAAATGAGACGTCGAGCTTCGGCTCGGCATTAGCAGGCATAAGGACGCTACCATGAACGAGCTGGAGCTGATTGCCCTCAAGATGAACGCGCTGGTCGAGGCCGATCGTCACGCCCGCGCGCTCGAGGCGTCTGGCAAGATCAGCCTCGAGCAGCGAGACGCGTGGCTCGACGAGATCCGGGACAAGCGTGATCGGCTCGCTCGTCGACGTGAGAAGCTGAACGAGACGCAGGGCGGCACCACGCCGATCCTCTCTCCCGATCAGGCCCAGAGCTTGCGGACCGCCGTCGAAAAACTGCATGCCCAGAATCTGGGGGAGGCCGCCGTGCGTGCACTGCTCCAGGAGGTGTTGACCGTCGCCGAGGCGGTGACGAATGCCGGCATCGCCGAAAGCGACCCCGTCGAGCGTACGACAGGGGCGTCGACTGCCGAAGCTGCGAAGACGGACACCATTCATCCCATCGCGCTGGCGGCTTTGATCGCTGGTGTGGTTGGGCTTGGCTTGGCGATCTTTGTATCAACGCGCAGGCGCAGGTGAGCGCAGGCGATGGGACAAGCACGTCTTTCGATCCCTGTGCCAGAGCCGCTCCCTGGCGACGCTGGCGTGGCCGATGCCGGCGTCGACCAGCTGACCGTGATTTTCCTCGACGCGAATGGAGACCCGATCGCCCCACCCGTCGCACTTGAGGCACCTGAGACGATATTTATAGAGGGTCGCGGACCTGAAGCGGGTTTAACGTGGGCGCCAGTGACGCCACCGACATCGTTCGAAGTAGACGTGCCGCCTGAGACAACCAGCATCCGGGTGAGCCGCGGCGGCAACGTCGAGGAGTTCGCGATCGGTGACGTGACCGAGCCGAGCCCGCGCCCTCCGGACGCCCGCCGAAGCTTCCCAGAAGCAGACAGGCGCTGGACATTGGCCGTCGTTGCCGAGCGGTTCAGTGACGCCGAGGCGTTCTTCGACCATGCCGCCGCGCTGCACGCGCTTATCTCAGAGCAGGCGCCCTTTTCCGATCCGGAGGTGAGTTTCGGCATCGAGGCGCTGTTCTGGGCATCGGACGACTTTTCAGGTCTGTTCGGAGCGACCGATGACCGCGTGGCAGACCGCGTGCTGCAGGGCGATGGCGAGCGGGTGAAAAGGTTCGTTCGAAAGGCTGACCTCGACCCGCAGAAGATCTTGGTCATCGTCAATAGCGGCCTCCGCGCGGGCGCTGGCGGGCAGGGTCGCACGATACCCTCATGGACCACCGTGACCGGGGCGCCGGGAGAGCGATGGGAGGGCATCGCGATCCATGAGCTGGGCCATGCGTTCGGACTGGCCGACGAATACGACACGTCGGTCAACCTTCGCGAGCCCGACCCGCTTGAACCGAACGTCAGCAGGGAGGCAGACCCGGCGCGTACCAGCTGGCATCTTCTCGCGACCGCGACGGCACCTCCTTCACCAACGGCGCTTCGTGGCCAAGAGGCCGGTCATGGTGCCGAGGAAGTCGGGACGTTCCAAGGCGCCCGCTATCGTCCGGACGACCGCTTCCGCCCGTCACCGATCTGCCGAATGCGAGTGACGCCCGCATCCTTTTGCCCGGTCTGCCGCGACCATATTCGACGGGAGCTGCTGGCATGATCCGAGCGACCCTGGTGCTTGCCGCCGCCCTTCTCAGTTCCGCGAGCGCCACCGCCGAGACCACGCCTGCCCGTCCCGCCCCGGCACCAGTTCAAGCACCCTCGCCTACACCCACGCCGGCGCCCACACCTGGCGCGTCGCCGGCCCCGACCGCAGATTTTAGTGTCGAGCGCGGTGCGCTCAAGCTCCAGGCTGGACTCAATCTTGGTACGGCCGGGTTTGACCTGAAGCTGACTGGAGACCTCGCCAAACAGTCGTGCCAACTTGCTCTCGCGCCGTCGAACGTTCCCGATCCGCCGCACATCGACCTGACCCTGACCGCCGATGCTGGCTGGGCGACGCCGACCGGTCGCACGTGGCGAGTGACCGTCGACGTCAAGGCTATGCCCACCGTCACCCAGCCAGCGACCCGCTATTTCAAGGCAACCTATTGCGGGCATACGCAAGGCCTGGAGTTTTCGCTCGACAACAGCATCGCTGGCGACTTTGCCTGGTCGGTTACGTCGCTCAAGCCGCAGCGCTGGGACGGCAGGCGCCCACTTCCGATCAATGTCTTTGTAGGGGCTCGGCCGGCAACAGGCGTCCAGCTGATGGCACCCCAACTCGTTGCCAAGGACGCTCGGGTCGTCGAACCTGCGTTTCTTCTCTGCTCGACCCGATCGAATGCATGTGACGGCAAATCGCTGAACCTCGCGGCCAATCGCATGCACGATCTCTGGGTGCGTCGCGCAACCGATGCGATAGTGCCCGACGCGGGGGAATATACCGGCACTCTTCGCCTCGTTGCCGACCAGAAACCGGCAGGCGACAGCTTCGACGTCACTTTCTATGTCAGCGACACCACCAGGCAGGTGATCGGTGGGGTGCTCATTCTCGTGGGCGTCTTACTATCGTTCGTCGTCGTGCGGTGGCTACGCCAGAGCGCGGAGCGCAAGGCGTTGCTGCGTCCCGTGAGGCTCCTGGAAGAGCAGATTACGGGCCTCGAGGCCGCCGTTGAGGGTGTCAAGCAGCAGATCGGGCTTGAATTCACTCACCTCGAGCCGGCGATCGAGCGCGCCAGGACCGCGTTGCAAGACATCGATCGCTTCCTCCCGCCGGTGCTGCAATTCTGGGCGGCACCGCCCGATCTCGTGCCGCCACAGGGCGGGTATCAGGCGTTTCTGACCGCGGGCGCCAACACCGTTGGAAGCCTGACGATCATTTTCCAACAGGGCATCCAGCAGGCGCTCCTTGAGGCGAGGCAGGGACGGCCGCAGGCAGAGCTGGATATCGTGGAGGCAGCGATCGGCCGGCTTGACGCGCTTGCGACCCAGGATCTCACTAAGCGCGATGATATCGCCAATGCCGTCCGAGCCATTCTTAGCGACATGACCGGGAAGCTCAACGCCGAGGCTGACAAAAACGGCCGCGCTGCGGATACGGTAAGTCCTGGCATCGCCTACAGCTCAGAAGCGCTGTCATTTCAGCTGGTACTGCTGAACGTTGCCGGCTGGTCGCTGTTTACTCTGCTTACAGCGCTCGTCGGCATCTACGTACTTGTTATCAACAATCCGAGCTTCGGCAAGCCCGAAGACCTCTTGCTTTGTCTGCTCTGGGGGTTCGGCCTGCCGCTCGCCGGCGAGGGGCTGACGAAGCTCACGCCGACGGGCATCAGCCAATCGCTCGGTATGACAGTCACACGGACGCAGCCGTGATGGCCCCTATTATCGCCGGAACGCTGTCACTACCGCCAACAGGCGTAGTCGACGTTGCGGTGAGCCTCGAAGACATCACGAACCAAGACGGTTGCGCAACCACCATCGCCGAGACGCGTCTGTGCGGCGTCGAAGGCCGCGTGCCATTCGTCCTCGACGTTTCGCCCACCTGCGATGATCCCAAGCGCGACTACACGCTCTCTGCGCGGGCCTATCGCCAAGGCGACGGCCCACCGCTGGCGGGAACCGTCGTCGTTTATCCGTGGCGCCCAGACGACAATCACCCGCATATCCTTCGACTACAACCCTTCGAGCCGAAGTGAGGAGTACCGCGATGAGCGACAATGCCGAACTAATGAGCGGTGAGGAGATCCTCACGACCGTCGCGATCGTCGGCAAGACGGCGCGGCCGGTTCAGTACACCGTCGTCGACGGCCGGGCCCTGACCGAAGGTTGCATCATTCTCGGCAGTGATCGCGAGGCGCGCGACAGCTTCGAGCTTGCGCGCAACACGCCGGCAGTGCTGGACCCCGCCAAGGATACGTCAGGCTTCGGGCTGGTCGGCGAGAATTTCCGCTGGAAGGACGGCAAGGTCATCTTCGAGATCGACGATGGGCTGCCCAACGCGCAGCGCGTCGAGGACGCCATGCGTCACTGGACCAACGCGGGCGTCGGCATCTCCTTTGAGGAACGGGTCGCCGGCAACGGCGCCCATGACAATTTCGTGCGGTTCGTGAAGGGCAACGGCTGCAGCTCGACCGTTGGCATGCGCGGCGGAATGCAGGAGCTGGTTCTCGGGGATGGCTGCACGAAAGGAAATTGCATCCACGAAATCGGTCACACGCTCGGTATGTGGCACGAACAGAGCCGGATCGATCGAGACCTCAACGTCCGCATCCGCTTCGAGCGCATTCAGAAGGGACGCGAGTTCAACTTCTTCCAGCGCCTGAACGATGGCTTCGATATTGGCGCCTATGATCCGGGCTCGATCATGCATTATCCGCTCGATGCCTTCTCGGTCGATGGGCAGCCCACGATCGAGCTGCTCCAGCCGTATGGTGGCCAGGTGGGGCAACGTGACCATCTCAGCGACGGCGACAAAGCGGCAATCAGACAAATGTACGGTCAATGACCCTCGTCTTCGATCGTCGGGACGCGCTCGCGGGAAAGCCGATGACGCACGCCTTTCTGGTGGGCGTGAGTGACTACACGCACTTGCCTGACCGCGGCCAGCCGCCGACGTCCCGCAGCAACGGACTGCGCAAGCTCGCATCACCCGCGCTGAGCGCGTGGGACATCGGCGTTTGGCTCATCCGCAACGCGGATTCATTGGCGGCGCCGCTCGGGACGGTCCACTTGCTTTTATCGCCATCTGCACTCGAACAAGGCACGCTTCAGCCAGCACCTGCAGACGTTGCCGGCTATATCGACGTTGCGCCAGCCGCTGCGACGTTCGACGAGTTTGAGGCTGAGGCGCATGCCTGGCGCGAGGCCGCCAGCAAAAGCCCCGACGATGCGACATTCTTCTACTTCGGCGGGCATGGCATCCAGCAGTTCGGCGCGACCTTGCTGACTCTCGCAGACTTCGCTCAGCCCCTGGGGCCCATTCTTGGACGAAGTTGCCGCTTCTCCAACGTCCTCGAAGGCATGGGTCCCGATCAGACAGACCGACCCAAGATCGCCCGGGATCAGTTCTACTTCATCGATAGCTGCCGCCAGGACGTGACCGATCCCGATCTCTTCCGGTCGAAGCCGAGCGACATCTGGGATCCGGCAGAGGGCGTCGACAATCGCGCCACCCCTGCCTTCATGGCGAGCTACCCGGGGGCGGTCGCGCTTAGCACGCCGGGTCAGCGCACGGACTTCGCCGAGGCGCTGCTGGCCACCTTCGAAAGCGGCGCAGAAGACAGCGATCTGCAGGATCCTCAGGAACGATGGCCGGTGACCAGCTTCACGCTGGACAATGCGCTGAGGGGTTATTTCGCGGCAAAGGCGACGGGCCAATATGCGCCAGCTACCGGCGTCACCTTCACCAATGTCGTGTTCCGCTGGCTCGATCAGCCGCCGTCGATCAGCTTCCAGGTTCAGGTGCGTCCTGAGGAGCAGGTCGCAGCCACCAGCATCACGCTAACGCGCGCCGATGGTGGTTTTCAGGGCGCGTTTCCCGCACCCGGCCTGAACCACCCCTATGAGGTCAAAGCCCAAGCCGGCATCTTTCAGCTGACGGCGCAGAGTGGCGCGGAGCGACTTCAACTTTCCCGGCTGATGAACCAGCAACGCCGAATCTGGCCGGTTAAGATGGTGTAGGCGATGGCTGACCGAACCTTCACCTTTTCCGTACCGCAGGACCTGGCGCGCCGGGCCGATCGGGGGGCGCCGATCGTCATCCGCAACGCCAAGCTCGCGGTCGTCAAACGTACGACGCTCGACGCGTCGATCGACCTCCCACCCGGTTGGTATGCCGCTCAATCGGTATTGCCGGATGGCCAGGAACTTGAAGCAGCGTTCGAGCTCCAAGCGACAGGAAATGTCGACCCGGTCGAGCTGAACACGATCGACGTTTCGGAAGATGCCGATCCATTCGCCGCGCCGGGTTTCATCGACGTGAGTGACGAAGACGGTCCAGGTCCAGCCATCGAGGCTGCGCCAGGCGATTTCGGTGGCCCCGCCGGAGGTGGATTCGGTGGCGACGCCGCAGTGGCTGCCGGCCCCGACTTTGGCTCCGATGTGTTCGGTGCGGCCGCGTCACCAAACTGGTTCGACTTCAAGCCCGGTCTCGGCACTCGCCGGCTGGGGCCGGCATTCTCTACAGGGTTCGCGACGGCTGACACCCTTCGGTCGTCTGAGGCGGGACCTCGCTGGCAGCTCGTCAGGTTCGACTGGGACAGCGACGAAAGCACTCTCTTGGAGGAGGGCGCAGAAGAGAGCTCGGTGAAAATCGAGGCGCTCCGAGCCGACGAGCGCAAAAATCGGTGTCTGCGCATCGAACGGCCTGGGATCGCCGATGTAAATTTGTCGCTGCCGGTGAGCTTCAGCGAAGGAGCGACCTATTCCTTCGCGGGCCCCGTGGAAAACTGGGGATTCGAGTTGCAGGATCCTGATGCGGATCTGCTGTTCGGCTACCTGGGCGGGCGCCGGGTCAGCCAGCTTGCACAACTCGTCGAGCGCCAAGGTCCTACGTGGCAGCGGCTCTTCAACGCCGACGACCTCCGCCCAGTCGCGGGCGTGGTCGGCGCCTATGCGCTGCTGCTGGTCGGCGATACCGGTGGCGAACGGGCACACGCCAATGTCGACTGGTCCATTCACATCCATCTCGCCGAGCAACTGGCGCGGTCGCCTCAAGCGCCGAGCGATGCACAGGCCATCTTCGGCGAGTTTCTCGCACGGCTCGGCAGGCATGACGAAGCGCTCCAAGAGTTTGGTAGCTTCCTAAATCGAGGACTGCCGATCTGCTCGATCGGATTGCGGATCGTCGTCGACCGTCTTCTTGGCTATCGCAACCTCGTCCAGAAGAAGGGCCTGAGCACGCAAGGTATCGATCTCGACCTTGCTATTCGGACCGTCGGCAAACTAGCAGACTATGTCGATTTTGATCAGCCCGGGTTGAGTTTTACGACAACGCGGAAGGGGCGTTTAGGCAATGACGCCCGTAGCGACACAGTCGCGCGAACCCCTTTCCTCTCCATCCTCCAAGACGGTGATGAAAACCGAAACAGTCGAACCGGCGTGTCGGAAGTCTGACAACGTCCGGTCACTAGGCAACAGCCCGGCTTTCAGGTGCTTGTCGCTTGCCAATACTGGACGCGGGCGATCAGCTACATAGTTTGAGACCTTGCGCGGCATCTGATCTGTCAGTTCGTGATAGGCGAGGGCGGAAGTGAGGCAAACAACTCCCTTCGGTACGCGCTTCGCAGCCTCGGCGAGATCGTGGTTGATATCGATCTCAGCATCGGCAAGCTGGTAGAGGCCACGCGAAAGGCGGAGCACGGCGCCGTCGGCAAGCAGGCGGGACACAGTAGTTGCGGCTATCCGCGATAGCGCCAGCCGGGCCGCGGGCAAGCGCCTTGTGCAGCGCGCCGAGCGTGCCGCTCCTCCCCGCGACCTCGACGACCGTGTCCATCGACACGGCGCCTCGGGGAACGAGCAGTCGAAGCTCCTGCCGTCTGATCATCGGGGGTCAGCCCGTCAGAACGGTGGCCGGGCCGGCATAGGGCTGGGCCTGTCATCATCGTAAATGCACTACCCGGCGCCATGAGAATGCGGATGCGGGTTGGAGTTTTCGTCATACTTGTTCTCCATCATTGGTGGAGAAGCGGCGAGATCGTGGCTAGCGAGGATCAGCATCGCAATGCGGTCGATGGACGGTATTTTCGGGGCTGACGCCCTTGTTCGCAGCGGCTAGCCTCGGGCCGGATTCGCTGATCAGCGGTATCGAATGTCTTCGATAGGTGGTTTCTGAAAACCAGCCAAAATTCTCGAATAGAATCAAAAGCTTGGCTTTTTGACGGCCCGGCTGGCGGCAGATAATCATCAAAAATATTTTCGCGTTTTAAATCAGTTAGTTACGGACGATTGAACAATCGAGTGGGAGTGAGGGAGCGTAGTCTAGCGTAGTATAGGGTTGAATTTCCAACGGGTTTCGTCACTGAAACTGACATCGTTATATCATAAACTAGTGCTTGGTGCCCGCTCCAAATCTTTGCTTTTAGATGAAATTCAGTTTCCAAATGCGGGTAGCTGATCTCATCGGCGCTTTATCTGTCGGTATTGCGATGCCGCTGCGCACAATCGATGGGCCGCTAAGGGGCTTCTCTGATGGAGGCTCTTAGAGGCCACGTTGTATCATCCGAACGCTCGGTAACTGGCGGAAGCCCAGTTCGTCGTTTCGATGGTTATGGTGCCATTCAAAGGCCTCGCCAAACGCGACCACATGGTCGGTATGAACCGATCTCAATCCGTCGCGGACATCGACAATGAGCGGACATGTCGGACATGTCTCAAGCCATTTATCGTGCTCCCGCGCCTCACCTGACAAGCTCCTCGCGTCAACACAGCCAGGAGCGACATCATGCGTCTCGATAACGTCTTCTCCCTTGCCCGCGAGGCAGTTCGGGCCGAGCCCGGGCGCCCGAACTCCGCCGGAGATCGTCCCGACGGCCCGACCCAGACCGTCGATCGGCAGCACACGATCGCCGAGGCGGCCGAGTGCGGTCGTCGCGAGGGCGCGCGTAACCGCCCGCCCAGCGGAGCCACCGAACACTCCGCGACCGAATCCGCCTATATCGATGTGGCAAGGGCCGGGATCCGCGAAAAGGCGCTCGGTATCGCCGAGCGGGCCGGCGGAAACCTCCGGGCCGCGAACCAGAATGCGCTGCAACCCATCGACTATGATCTCCTCGCGACCGAGGCGCTGGCCGCCACCGCCGCGGAGAAAATGAAGCATGGTGAGGAACTGGTCTCCGCCCGCATCGCCGAGCGGAGCGCGAAGATCGACAAGGAGATTTTCAAGGACAAGCACGGCCTGACCCGCGAGGCGGCCTACGCACCCTCGCCATTGCAGCCGGTGAGCTGGCTCATGGTAATGCTGCTGATCGAAACGATGATCAACGGCCCGATCTTCATGTCCGGCAGCGACGACGGGCTGCTGGGCGGCGCCGTCATCGCGTTCATCTGCTCGCTCGTGAATGTCGGCATCGGCTTCGGCACCGGCGCCGTCGGCATTCGCTACACGCGCTTTTCGCAGGAGAAGCCCCGCAAGTTCGGCTGGACGATCGTGGCGCTCGGCTGCGCCGTCGGCCTAGCGTTCAACATCCTGGTCAGCGTCGCGCGCAGCCAGCTGGAAACCCAGTCCGATGGTGCGAACGCGCTGACCCAGCTGTTGATCTCGATCGGGCTGGGCATGGCCGGCATGGGCATCTTCCTCTGGTCGATGGCAAAGGGCGCGGGCGGGCGCGGGCAGATCTTCGACAAGTTCGTCGGCTACAAGGAGGTCGCCGAGGCCAACCGCGAAACCGAGGAGGCCTATGACGAGAAGAAGGCGGAATATCGCGCGGCGGTCGAGGAGGCCTATGACGGCGCCGATGCGCGGCTGAACGCGCTCGACGTGGACAATGGCGCGCGCCTCCTGACGATCAGGGACATGCACGGCGACCTGGAGCAGACGATCATCCACGTCGCCGCGAACGCGCAGTCCGACGCCGACAAGGCCTGCGAGCTCGTCCGCAGCTTTCAGGAGGCCAATAGGCGGATCCGCGAAGACCAGAGCCCCGTCTATTTCGGGCAGGATCTGCCCATCGAAGTGCCCGGGTTCGATACGCCTGCGTTCCAGCGGCTGGGCGAGCTCGTCGCCCAGGGCGCCGAGATCCAGGATGCTAACCGCGCCCTCGTCACCCGCCTCAAGAGGTTGTTCGCCGAGCGCCGGGTCGCCGACATCGAGGGTTTCCTCGAGCTTGTCGACCGCATCCAGAGCCGCGCTGACGAACGACTGGTCCGCGACGCGCTGAACGGCCTCCAAGCCGCCAATCGGGAGCAGTGAGATGATCAGGCTACACAAGGCCAGGATCCGCCAGGCCAACCGCCGGAGCGTCATGATGATCGTGGGCACCGCGGCCGTCCTGCTCGTCGGGGGTGTCGCGACCTTCGCGAACGGCAGCGGGACGGGCGTCGGGGGCGACTCCTGCGCTTCCGCCGCCGCGCCGCGCACGACCATCGCCCTAGCGGACATGTCCGATGCCCCCCTGCCATCGCAGACCGGCGTCCTGCGGCAGGCGGTGCGCGAAGAGGCGGAGGCTACGCCACGGCACGGGCGGCTGACCCTCTTCGCAATTAACGGCGGGAGCGCGTTCGAGCCTCGGGAGGTGATCTCGCTCTGCAGCCCTCCGCATAGGGAGGATTTCAGTATGCTGGTCCGCACGCCGGAGCGGGCGGAGCGCCGCTGGCGGAAGGGCTTCGGCGACCCCTTCGAGGACGCGGCGATCAGGATCGCGACTGCGCCGGGATCGGCAGCCTCACCGCTGATCGAGTCGATTACGGCTGCGACCTGGCAGCCATATTGGTCTGCCAACCAGGGCCATCGGCGACTCGTGATCGTCTCCGATCTCTTTGAGCACCAGCCGGGTGGGTTTTCGCTCTACACCGGTGGTGCGGCGGCGTTTGCGCGCTCGACGCTCGCGCATCAGGCGGCGCCCGACTTGAGCGGCGTCGAGGTCGAGATTGTCACGCTGCGCCGCCCCGACCTGCTCGCCCGCCAGGCCGCCGTCGTCGAGCCCTTCTGGGTCGCGTGGCTGACCGCGCGCGGCGCGACCAGCGTCCGGTTCAGCGGCGAGGACCGGCCACGCCGCGCCGACTCCGCGCTCGTGCAGCTTCTGGCAAACCCCCAACCGCGACCCGGTCGCTGAGAGGCACGGCATGTATCAGGGATCCTTCGAACCCCGGCAAGCGGGCGGTCCGCCCCCGACGACAGGGGGGACGTCTTCTCCCTCGCGATCGCATCCGCCGCTCTTCACCCAATATCTGCCCACCGGCCTGACCGTTCAGGAGGACTGGTCCGATCCGCTGCGCCGGCGGATCGCGGGAGCGATCGGTGCAGTCGCGCTGGTCCTTTTCCTGGCGGGCTTGCATTGCCTCTTCGCCGGCAGCCATGGCTTGCTGTGGATCGGCTTATCGAGGCTTTCCCGCGTCGCCGCCGATTGTGGCGTTCCGGGTACCTATCTGCTCGCCGCTTTCGAACACCTTCTGGGTGCGCTGGCGCTGGCATGGCTGGCGCTTTGCCTGAGCTTCGGCGCCGCCGGGCGGATCGTCCCGCAGGCGAGTCAGCGCATCACCTATCATCGCCGGCAAATGTTGCAGGCTTGGTCGGGGTTGTTCCTCGGCGGCGGCGGGCTGCTTCTGCTCGGGGCAGTGCTGGCGGTCTATCGACATCCGATCCTAGCGGGGCTGATCGAGATTCCGGGCTGGGCGCTGTTTGGCGCGGCCGTACATCGCGCGCTTCTTCCGGAAACGCGGATCGCGGTTTCCTGCTTGGGAGACCTGAATCGCGGTTGGGCCAATCAACTGCTGATCAGCGGCGGGCCCTACAACAAGGGATCGGTGATCATTCCCCATGGCGATTTCATCGCCGCCGGCGTCGTGGCGGTGGGATGGCAACGCGTGCTGAACTGCGCCGATCTGCGCCTCGTCTGGCGGGATTCCCGCGGCGTCGAACGGGCGCTGCTGATCCCGGGCGCGGGCACGCCGGCAGAACTCCAGACGCTGGCGAACTATCTGCAAGGCGGCTTCACCCTGTCGCTCGACCGGCCGACGATCCGCGCGGCCCGCCCACCGCTGTTCCGCCCCGATCAGCTTTGAGGACACAACGATGACCAATCCACTCCGGGCTCTGTTCCCAAGCTCTTTCATCGACGAGCATGACGACGCCGCCCGCGCCGCCGATCTTGCCCGCAACGATTTCTCGCCCCATTTCGCGTCCAAGAACTCCGTCGAGAGCGACTGCTACGTCGACGAGCATAGCGGGCTCATCTATGTGCGCTCGCCGATCGAACAGCTGTGGATGTCGGTCTTCGGCGATCATGACGTGAAGCTGGAAAATGGCACCACCGTGCCGACGGACACGATGCGCGTGATCCTTCCGTCCGAACTGCGCGAGCACCTTCAGGCGGATCCGGCGTTCGACGCGGCCTATCATCACCTGACCGGCAGCGAGCATAAGGATGGCGAACACCTGCCGCCGCCCGGCGGCCAGGCGGATTACCATCCCGAAACGCACATGCTGCTGGGAAGCGGCAGCATGGACATGGCATCCCCGGTCGGCGGCATCGGCGCCATTGCGGATCATCGCATCGCCGATGTCGGCCCCTATGACGTGTTCCACCCGGATTATCTCCCGGCTGAACGGATGCCGGGGCCGGATCTGTCCGAAATCGGCCCGAACGACTGGCAATCCAATTACGGGCCATGCGAGCATGGCCATTACGTCGGAGCGGGATCCGCGAATATCGACAAGGCACCTCCGGTCGAGATCCCCGTCCATTCCTATATCGAGCACGCCTTCGATCCACCGAGCCCTGATGCCTGGCACTCCATTCAGGAAACCATGCCGGTAGAGCAGCCGCCGGCGTTCCAACCGGACGAGCACCAGGATCATTCCGCGATCTGGAACCAGGACGGGCCGGGCGCTCACGACAAAATGACCTGGAGCGAGGCCGCGCACGATGCGTGGGACACGGCGTGGCAAGCCCAGGATTTCGGCGGCCATATTGGTCCGGGCCCGGATCAGGGGGCCGGCTACGATTATGGCAATATCCATGACGACGGCGGTCACGATAACGGTGGCTACGACAATGGCGGTCACGACGGCGGAGGCCATGATGGCGGTGGATCGGACCATTCGGGAGGGCCCGACGCATGACGGCCGTGGCCTATCTCGATCGGGGCGATACCTCGTCCAACCGCCTGCTGCTGGGCCGCGCTGGCGCGGTCGTCAATCACCCTTGCGGCTTCCAGGCGCCCGGACTACCCGAAACCCCCTGCCCGGAGTTCATCGCCGATACGATCGAGGGACACTGCCTGCTGCTGGCGCCCACCGGCGCGGGCAAGGGCCGACACGTGATCATCCCGAATGCGCTGACCTACCGGGGATCGATGATCGTAGTGGATCCCAAGGGCGAGGCCGCGGTGGTGACCGGCGAACAACGGCGGGCCATGGGGCAGAGGGTCTATTATATCGAACCCTTCGCGGCGCGTGGCAGTCGCCATGGCATCAACCCGTTGGGGCATCTCGATCCCCGCGCGCGGGATTACAGTTCGAACCTGCGTGCCGCGGTGCGCGCGCTGACGGGGGGTATCCCGGCGCTGATCGACCGGTTCTGGGAGCAGACCGCCGAGGATTTCCTGGTCGGGGTGTTCGCGTATTTCGTCGAATATCGGCCGGTCCATGACCGCAATCTGGCCGCGATCCGCCGATTCCTATGCGACGCCGATCTATCCTACAAGATCGCAGTCGCGCTCGACACCGAACTGTCGGGCAAGACCGGGCCCGCCGTTGAGGAATTCATGAACTTCCTGGCCCATGAAGGCGAAAAGGTGCGCACGTCCGTTCGCAGCACCGCTGTCCAGCATCTGAGCATCTTCGCCGAGCCCGAGCTCGGCCCCGCGATCAACGAGACCAGCTTCCCGCTGGCGGACTTCATCGCGGGCGAGCCGATCACGATCTTCCTGATCGTGCCGCCCGCGCGGCTGGAGGCCTATGGCGCTCTGATCCGCCTATGGGTCTCGATGCTGATGTCGCTGATCATGCAACGCACCGCGCCGCCCGACCTGCCGACCCTCTTCATACTCGATGAACTGGCCCAGCTTGGATCCTTCCCGCTGCTGCGGCCCGCGGTGACGCTGATGCGGTCCTACGGGCTCAAGGCGATGCTCGTCGTCCAGGATCTCAGCCAGCTCAAGGCGATGTTCCCGACCGACTCGGCGACGATCGTCAACAATTGCGCGACCGTGCTGACCTTCGGGCATACCGGGCTGGCGATGTCGAACGAGGTCTCCCAGCTGCTTGGCGACATCGGACCCGAGGCGCTGTTCAACATGCCGTCCGACATGTTGGCTATTCGCCAGCACGGCCGACGCACGCGGCTCGCCCGGCGAATCGACTACGTACTCGATCCGGCGCTGGCGAAACTGGCGGCGCCCAATCCCATGGCCCCGAGGTCGAGAGAAACGGACCTATGAAGAAAAATCGATTCCGTAGGTGATTTTTGCTCAGCATCGTAACGAAGAACTTGGCGCAAATCAGCGTCTGCGACATTATCCCAAATATAGATGGGGCGCGCCATGCCACGTGACGAATTGCGTTCTTTTCGCGATCGCGAAGAGGCCCGATCGAGGGTTCGGGATTATGAAACCGCGCTGCGGCTATGGGTGGAGCTTCTCCGCGCCGCGATGACAAGCAAGGCCGACATCAAGAAGATGGCCGATCTGATCTTCGTCGGCTTGGCGACCCCGCCTCCGAATTTTGACAGCAGCGCCAGTGAACTACCTTGGGGGACAAAGCGGCCGCAGGTCTCGTCAATTCAGAGAAAGCTGAATCGCTGGCACGAAGAAACAGAAAACCTGCCCAAGGAAATGGAGTGGATACCCTTCATCTATAATTTGCTGAAGCAAAAACCGTTCGACGATGACCTCGATCGGAAATGGGCTGAGCTGATCAGGCTTACCGGCCGGAAGGATTTCCGGTCTCGCAAACCGGAAAAGCCGAAGAGCCACGTGAGCGAGCTGGGTCGAGGGCCGCTCAGGCCATTGGATGCCCTGAGCCATCATTCGGAGCCGGCGGACACGGCCGTTCCCCAACTCGACCGACGGCTGGAGCCCTATCTCGAGCGCCTGATCGCCAAATTCAGGCTTCTTCCCCTGCACGGCGTAGACGAGACCCCGCTTGAGATCGAGCTCGAGCGGGTCTACGTCGCGCTTCGCGCCGAGCGTGACGATGACGCCAGCCTCGGAGTGCGCCAACGCCTTCATTCGGCGGAAGTCGAGGACATCGCCCGCAAACCGTTAGACACCATTTCTCCGGAAACGTTGAGCGAAATCGATGCCGAAGTCGTCCGTGCCGGATTTCGGCCCGACCAGGACTCGGTGGACGACGATGTCCACAGCGTCGGACAATTGTTTCGTGACATTCGCAAGCTCGTCATTCTCGGCGGGCCGGGCACCGGTAAATCGATATTGGGGCAGTGGATCGCCCTTCAGTGCGCGCGCCACCTGCTCGAGGAGATGCGGTCCGGCACCCCTGCACGCGTGAAGGTGCCGAGAGACCATGTCGATTTCGAACCCGTTCAGAGTGCCGTTGCCGATGAGTTGGTCGACCTCGGGCCGGCACGCCTGCCAATTTTTCTGAGCGTGTCCCACTATGCGCGCGAACTCGCCCGGCTGCAGGATGCCCGTGAACCACCGATGAGCCTGCTGCGTTATCTGGGGCGGGACCCTGACACGCTCGGCCTGGCGGACAATCTGACGGCCGATCAGCTCAATGCGACCTTCCAGCAGCTAGTCGCCGGGCAGCGTGCGGTGGTCATTCTCGATGGCCTCGACGAACTCGCGGATGCCAATCGCCGCGCCGTCGTGCGCGAAGTTCACGAGTTTATCCGACTTTGCATAGCGGCTGACGGGCCGGCGCCGCATGTCTCGGGCGGCAACCAGATACTGATTACGAGCCGTAACGTCGGCTATGAACTCGCGCCTGTCCAGGCGGGCTGTGCGCATTTTCGGATCGAGCCGATGCTGCGGTCGGCGGTCGAACGGTTTGCCAGGTCCTGGGGCGTAGCGGTCAATGCCGAGCTGACTCTCAAAGGCCGCCCGCTATTTGATGCCGAGGGGCTGCTCGCCGAAATATACGACGGGGGCGATGGTATCCGGGTACGGGACCTAGCCCGCAATCCACTGCTCGTGACGCTCATGGCGATCGTCTTCTATCTCGACCGCCATCTCCCGGAGCAGCGGGCTGGGCTCTATCATCGGCTGACCGAGAATCTGCTAAGCATCTGGTTGCGACGGCCCGAATGCTGGGCCCACAAGTTGCAACCAGCCGAACTTCATGCCGCTCTCCAACCCTTGGCGGCTTCCCTTCAGCAAAGTTCGGCTGCCAACGCTCTGATCGGCACGCAACGCATCTGGGAGATTATGTCTCCTCCGCTCGCGCATATGCGGCGACAGGATCCTCACGATCCGCGATTCCTGGCGCTGCGCGACACGCTGTTATCGACGATCCAGAAACAGGTCGGCCTTCTCGCGGAGCAGAGTGCCGGCATCTATACCTTCTTTCACGCATCCTTTCGCGAATTCCTCGCGGCGCGGCATCTCCTGGCGAATCCGCAGGAAGCCGCCACGCGGATCCGCGAGCATCTCGACGATCCGCTCTGGCGCGAACCGCTGCTGCTTGCACTCGAATTTCTGACGATCGACGGGGCGGGGTGGGGGCCAGAGGCTCGGACGCAGCTTCTCACGGACATACTAGCGGCGGATCACGAGGGCATTCTCATTCCGCGCGCGGGAATGACGCTCGTTGCCGCACTGCCCGGCATGCCAGGAATTTCCCCTACCATTATCGAACACACGGTCGAACGGCTGCTGGCGTCTTACGGTCGATGCATCGAATCGGGCAGCAGCCAGCGACTTCAGATAGATATTCTGCAGGCATTCAGGCGCCTGAGATCCAGTTCCTATGCAGACTTGGTCGATAGGGCTTTATTGAGTGGCCTGCGCACACGGGAAAGCGCCGCCACAGTCGCTGTTCTCCTCGGGAGTCTGAATTGGCTTGGCCCGACCATTGTCGAAGCGATGCTCGATGCGCTGCCGCATGATCGTCCGGAACTCGATTGGCCGATCCGTCAGATGTTGGCCCGGGCGATCGTCGAGACGGGCGATGCCGATCATCCCGCAGCACCTCCGCTCGCCGACCGGATTGCCAGGCGCCTTCCCATGCGGCAGCGCATCGTCAGTGATCCGTTTCTGAAGCAGTGGATCGAAAAGGACAATGACTGGCTCTGGCTAATCATTGCGCTGTATGGCGGTGTCAGGTTCCAGCCCGAGACCGTGGAGGAGCAGGCTGTCGGCGCGGGTCTGGCCGGGGACTCCGCAGACGACTTCAGGATGGGTCAGCCGACGTTCGATCCCAGAACCATTGTTAGCGATCTGCTCCATACACCATTAGCCACGTTGATAGGACGGGCGCTTTCCGAACGCAGGGCGGCGCGGAGTTTGCTTCCCGCCCTCGATGAAATGTGGAGCCGCGACGATCCGCATTGTCAGGGCGAGGTTCTGGTCGCGATGGCCGCATTGGGCCGCGATATAGTACCGATCCTTCGCACGAGTTTGGGAACGCAGGATCGGGGACGCCGCGTAGCACTCGCAATCGAACGCTTCGCATGGATCAACCGCTCGTTGCGGCCACTTTTGTGCCATGGTGGGGGACTGGCTATGCTTACGCTACCGATCGAGGCCTCGGAGCGCGAAACGCTTCATCTGCTGGGCGCGGCTGCCGAGGTGCTTCTGGCGGCCGGCGCATCGCCGCGTTTGCTGGCGCGCGCTATCGCGGCCAGTCCGGTCACACCGACCGATCCCGTAACCCACAAGATGCTCAATGCCGAACAATGGGCATTCGCCCTGAGCGGCAATGTCGAGGCCGACGGTGTCGAAACGGCGTCGTTGATGCCGAGCAAGGGCAAGGAAGCGGTCGACGCTTGGGAAAACCTTTCCCGAACGAGTGCGTTTCGCGCTGGATGTTTGGGCAAATGGTCGCTGCCTATCCCCGTGCCCGGCCAAGAAGGGTTTCGCGACCACTATATCGCGATGCTGGATACGATGTGGACGATGCCACGCGGCAAGCACGGCTTCCTTGCCGGCCGGGCGCTCGGGAGCTGCCTGAACGATATTTGCGACGATGCAGAACTGTATTTCGAAACGGCTTCTCTGCTTATCCGCTGCGAGGATGATTTTCGCGCCGGCTTTCGCTTCGCTGCGGGCGACGTGCGAATCACGGACCTCGCCATCGCATCAATACGCCAAACGGTGCCGCCCGCGATTGCCGACCTGATCGTGACCTTCAAGGCCGAACGCTTTCGAACGGGCGGTGCCTTTGCTGCAATCGCAAAGGAGGCGATGGAGGCGGATTGGGACGTGTATGGTGCCGAGATTCTTTTCTGGATCGCGCCTGAGGAACTGGCCGAGATGGGGGCGTCCGGGCGCGATGAGCTGTTAGAACAGGCAGCCAAAGTGGTGTTCGTCGACCCTCTCGATGATGGCTCCCTGTCGGCTGAACATCGTTTCGCCTCGTCCATTCGAAGCGCCACGGGGACGATCTTCGACCGGCGGGCCTTGGTGGGATCTAAGCGCATAATGGCGGCGACAGCAGCCTTGGCAACCGGCGGAAATCATCAAGCGATCATGGTGTCTTCCGAACTGCCGGCGGACGATTACGCACGATTGCTGTTGGCCTTGGCTTACGGAGAGCATGGCGGACGACGAGAATCCCTGTTGGCTGCCGGGCTGTCCCTTATCCGCGAGGTTGCCGACGAGGAGGCGCGAAGTCAGCTGATCCGTGAAGCACGCCTCTTCTGGCAATATGACGTTGAGGTCGTCCGACAACTCGATGCAGCAGCGTCCGAAATCGGGGAATCATGGTCGCGAAGCTTGGCAATGGAGCGGGTCTCGCGCATGATCGAAACGCATCGGACGGCGTTTGAGGCCAGACCGCTGGTTTGGCGCGTGAACGGCAAAGCCGGCGGCAAGATCACTTTCCGGGCCGCAGGGACATCGGGCGGGCTCGTCTGGGGAGCGATCTATCTGTCTGCCGTCGCTCGTGAGGTCGGCGCGCTTCGGAATATCAGGGCCTCCGCGGAGGCCGCTTGGCTGGTGCTATCGGATCCGAGAGCCGACAAAGCAAACGCATTGAAGTCCGCGGAGGCGCTCGCCTCGACCGGCTCCCTTCACGGGATCAGGCTCGGTGTCCGAGAGGCGATGATCCTCGAACAGCTCATCCAGCAGGGCAGGGCGGACATCGTTCAGGATCTTTGGCCGCTGTTCGAGGCCGATGGAGCGGCAGATGCGATCGTCAAACGGTGGGCGGATGGGGACGGACCCGCGCGCAGCTGGGCACGGCTGTCGCTGGCAGAGGCCGGCACGCGCGATCCGGTCGTGGTCGGGACTACCCTCGACCTCCTTGAGGCGCCGGCCGACCGGCTGCGCCTCCGAGCGGCCTTGGCTCTCCACGGTTACGGAATCGGCTATCCGGCGCATCAGCGGTGGTCGCTTCGACGGGAGGGGCCAGAGGCGCTGGACATAGTGGCGCGCAGGGCCTGCGACCCCCATGCGACGCAGGCGGTCCGTTCCACCCTGTCCTGGGTGTCCAAGACCGTAAACCACGACGACGCGGAGGCTATGAGCCGATGGATCGCCGAAGCGGGGAACTCCGCCGGTCATGTGCATGCCCAGTGGATTCTGCGCTATCTCGACTATGCGGAAGATCACGTGCTTACACGGATGCTGGAGGCATTGCGCGGCGGCAATGCCGCGCTCCGTACGAACCTGCTTCAGGGGGTAAGCCGCGCAATGCATCGTCGTGAGAAATCCTGGCGGGATGATCTCAGTTGGCTCGCCGTTATACCGGCCGGCATCCGGCGTGCGGCGGGGCATATGAAGGGCGGCGCAGCACAGGCCGTGCGAGCATGTATCCGGTCCGAACTTTTCGAGCAGGCGCCTGACCGGCTCGATGCCGCCCGTGCCGTCTACGACAGCGAATTTCAGTGGCTCGACGACGAGACGTTGTCCGCGCCGGACAAGATAAGCGCGCGCCTGAGTGCCATCGGTGCCGCTAGCTATGTCTATCTTGAGCGATACTGGTCCGATGCGGAAAACGCTGCGGCGGATATCAAGAAGCCTCAGGAAGCATTGGCCTTTCTGCTAACTTGGCTGAACGCGGAGCGCGCGACTACGCCCGACCCCGTCCTGATTTCCAATCTGCTGACCGCGGTGGAAACCGTGGCGCGAACGATCAAGCGGGAGGCGGTCTGGCTCTTGATCGATCCGGTCCATTGGGAGCCCATCCTCGCGGACTGGGCGGAATTCCTTCCCCATTGGACCGGCCGCATGGCAGCGATACAGTTGCTCGGTAGATTGCGGCTGGTGACCGATCGGCTGATTCCGGCGCTGTCGTCTGCGATCCGTGACATCGACTATGTGCAACGCGCCGCGCACGAAGCGGCGAAACGCTTCCGCAAAGTGGAGGGTGATATTCTTCCGGCGGTCATGTGCCTTCTCGATAGCCCCAGTGCTAGCGTGGCCGCATCCGCCGCTCGCTTCCTCGTGGCGATTTCCCAAGGGGACGGGGAGTTCGTCGATCGCAGGCAGATATTCCGCGACCTTCAAATGACGGCGGCTCGAGGGAATGTTCAGGCGGTCTATCTACAGGATGACGCCACCAGAGGGCCGATGGGGTTCAGCAGTGAAGGCAGGCTGGATCGAATCCTATACGATGCGGCGCTCGCCGTGGGCAATTTCTGAGGGTCGTTTCCTCAGCGTTTTCAGTTTGCCAGTGTCTGCAGTCGCATCAGGTTGCGATCGAGCCGGACCAGCTGTTCTCCCTTGACCAGCGAAGCGGCGGTGCCCGGCTCGGTTTGGAACAGGGCCTCGATCTCCGCATCCATCGTGAAGCTGACGGGTCCAATAACCTGTAGCGCCCCACTATTCTCCAGCATCTCCGTCCAGGCCTGCGGATGCCGCGCGCGCAGTTGCGCGGGACTCTTCCAGATCGACCACAGCAGGGCGCGCGCCGGCCATCGCAAACTCATGGCGGCTTCGAAGTCGGGAAATGGGGCGATCTCCTGGCACTCGTCCAACAGGAACAGGACGCTCCGCTGGTCGGCCAAACTCGCCAAGCCATGGAGCATGACGCCGATCCAGAGTCGAAGGAGCATGGCATGCGACCGCAGCCGGTTCGAGGGTAGCACAAGATAGATCGAGAAAGGCGGTCCTTCCAGTAAACCTCCGAGAGGCGTGGATGATGGGGAGATGCTCGCCAGGCTGTCCTCACTCAAATCGGCCAGGAGCGCTATACGACTATGCACTGCCTGGATTATTTCCGTTCTCTTCTGATCGGAATATTGGAGAAAAGCGGAAATCGATGCATAGACGCTTTTCGGAAGCTTGCCGCCGATCGTGTCTAGGACCACCGCTAGATTATATATGACGTCGTCACTGTAGAATACGGATACCGCTGCCTTAAGCGAGCGCTTCTCCGGAACCGTGGCGCAGTAGCCCAAGACGGCGATTAGGAGTTCCAGGCCAAGAGCATCGGCATGGTTGGCGCAGTCGCTGCTGGGAAAGATCAGGTTCGCAAGAGTCTGACCGGCCGTGCCCTGGTCCTGTTCGGGAAGAGTCATGAAATTGAACGGATCAATCGCATCGGTCGCTTCGCCTAGCACCCTGAAGGGATCGACGCGATATACTCGCTGTCCTTGAGATCGCCGCGCGTCGGCTGTCGCACGGTAATACCCCCCGTCGGGATCCACGACGACGACCGAACCCTTCGCCTGCTTCAGATTTGGAACGATCAAAGCGTTCGCTTTATCGGTGCCGGCAGCTGCAAAGGTGATGAGGGACCCGTCCGAATAGAAATCGACGGTCTGCGCCGGAGCAGACTCTGGCTTTTTGCCAAGGCAAATATGAGGAAATTCCTTACACGGATCGCTCATAATATCTCCATTTGTAATCGCACCGCCCTGATCACCTCGAGAAAATCCACCTCGTGCGGCCTCCCACGTTGACCGGGCTAGGGCACCAGCCGCGCAGAACGTTCCCATTCCTCGTCCGTCACATCAGACGGATAGCGCTTGGTCTTCTTGGCAATCTCGGCCGTTCGGCCCTGACTCTGCTTGACCCACATCCCAAGCTTTGATCATATCGCGCCACAGCCGGGATTCCTTTTCCCGATTTCCCATACAGCCTTTCATACGGCAACGAGAATTGGGTATTTGACGAGCAAGACCTGATGCGCAGACGTATCGCAGACATCAATGATCTGCCGATCGGCGAGACCGAGCATCTTTATCATTGGCCTCTGGCTCGCCGTCCGGAAGATCACCCCGGCTTCAGCGCGCTGGGTTCGTAATCCGCGGCAGCCGTTGGGCTCGGTCAGCTAACCGTACCACGTATCGACCTCGCCTGCCTCGTCGACGGACGTTTGCCCGGCGACGAGGAGTCGATCCGGATCAGCCCTTGGGCTCACCGGGCGCCATTTGCGATGGCGCACGTCGACCGTGGAGGCGACATCTGCTTCGCCTGCGAAATACGCAGAGCGACGCTATTCAAGCCACGCCTCGACCTCTGCCAAGTCCCAGACAACGGGGCGAGAGGTTGGAGCGGGGAGGGAACTCGCCTCGTTTCTCCATCTCGAAGATCGTGCTGTCGGCCAACGGGACGATCAATTGCAGCTCATGCCGTCTGATCATCCGCGGTAGGCCCGTTAAGACCGTGGCCGGGCCTGCGTAGGCCTGCGGTCGATCATCATCTTCGTGTCCCCTGTTAGACTAGGTGTCATGAGGATGCGGACACGTGTTGGTGTCTTTGTCATGCTTGCTCTCTATCGCTAATAGAGATGCGGCGAGATCGCAGGTTCCACGAACCCACATCGGCGATGCGGTCGATCCACGGTATTTTCGGAGCTGACGCGCTGGCTTTCGGCGCGTAACCTCAGGCGTGGTCCGCTGGTTAGCCGTACCGATTGTCTTCGAAATGTGGCTTCTGAAGAGCGGCCAAAACTCCCGAATGGAATCAGGAGCTTGGCTTTTTGACGGCCCTACTAGCGGCAGATAATCACGAAAAATATTTTTCGCGTTTTAAATCAGTTGGTTACGGGCGCATGAACAATCGAGTGGGAATGAGAGTAGCTGCCACGGTGGACTTGGTAGGCGCATTTTTCGCAACCGCCGCCCGTCCTAGCCCTACGTACAGCCGGCGACCGATGTCTCAATTTCGAGCTCGTAGATTGCCGAAGCCTCGGGCTGAACAATTTTGAATCGTTGCTCAATGATGCTGGTCGCCTCATTCATATTGCGCGGCTTGCCCGGTCAAATATAGTTCGCGACCGAACCCCTCCAGGCGTCCTCAAGGCGCTGTGGTCGAGTATTGAAGGAACGATTTGATGAAGATGGTAACGACCGCATTGCTCGCGACGCTGCTCTCGACCGCGGGCAGCGCCCAGGTCAATCTCGGGTCGCAGGCTGCGGAGGCCGGTCTGCCCTTCACCATGACTCAGGTGGCGTCTTTCGATCTTCCATGGCGCATGGCATTCCTGCCCGACGGCCGCATGCTGGTGACTGAAAAGGTAGGTCCGGTGTGGCTCGTCACGCCGGAGGGCAAAAAGACGCGGCTCACCGGCGTGCCCGCGGTGGTCTATCGCGGACAGGGCGGGATGCTTGGCGTCTATGTCTCGCCAAAATATGCGACTGACCAGAGTGTCTACCTGACCTATGCCGAACCCGGCGTTCCGGCCGACGGCGAGGGCGCATCGAGCCTCGCCCTGGCCCGTGGCAAACTGGTCATCAAGGGCGCAACGGCGAGCCTGGAGGGCCTCGAGGTCATCTGGCGGCAGATGCCGAAGGGGCAGGGCGGTCAGTTCGGCGCCGCGATCGCCTTCTCGCCAGATGGCAACTATCTGTTCCTGACCGTGGGCGATCGTCAGCGGATGACTCCGGCACAGGATCCGAACCAGGAACTGGGCAAGATCTTGCGTCTCACCCTCGACGGCAAACCGGCCCCCGGAAATCCGGGTGCAGGAAAGACGGGCGCCAAGCAGGTCACCCTGATCGCGCCGCCTAAAGACACGGTCGCCGCAAAGACCGCGCCGGTACTGAAAACCTATACCTACCCTGGGACCAATCCGACGCCGTCGGAAGTCTGGTCGAGTGGCCACCGCACGCCTTATGGCCTTGCCTTCGCGCCTGACGGCAAGCTGTGGGAGGTGGAGCATGGTCCGAAGGGCGGCGACGAGCTCAACCTGATCCTGCCGACGAAGAATTATGGCTGGCCGGAGGTGTGCTACTGCACCAACTATAACGACGTGCCCAATCCTAGCCACGACAGCCGGCCCGAGTTCGAAAAGCCGAAACTCTACTGGAACCCGGTCATCGCGCCCGGCAACCTCACCTTCTACAACGGCACCCTGTTCAAGGGATGGGAAGGGTCTGCGCTGATTGGCGGGATGGCGAGCAAGACGCTCAACAGGGTCGTCATCAAGGGCGATACCGCGACTGCTGCGGAGCGGTGGGATGTCGGCAAGCGGGTCCGCGACGTCGAGGTCGCGCCTGATGGGGCGATCTGGATGCTTGAAGATGCCAAGCCAGGCGGCATGTTCCGCGTGACGCCGAAGTAACCCATATCGGGCTTCGCCGTCGGCCTTACGGGGCGAGCGCTTGATCGATGGCGGGAACGGCGCAGCGCCCCTTCAATCCTGCCGATCCAGCCCGCTCGGCGCGACCGGCATGCCCGGTGGCCGGGTCGGAAAGACGCGGTGCGCGGCGGCCACTACCTGATCGAACGGGGTGACGAAATCCTGCGCGACCCATTGCCGGGCAATCCACACGACGCCGCTGATCCAGGCGGCGCGCACCGTTTCCTCGACCCACGGGTCGGCCGGCTGGCGCACCGCCACATCGGCCGCGAAAAGCGCGACGACGCGGTGCAGCACCTCGTTCGTCAGTCGGTCGAGTTCGGGCGTTATGCCGGTGAGCTCGAGCAGGAAGACCTTCGACAGCATCGGCGACCGCTGCAATTCCGCGAAATATTCCCGGATCAGGAAGGCGTGGTCTTCGGGATCGTAGCCGCCCTCGGCGGCGTGGGCGAGATTGCCGAATAGCTCGGCCACGATCCGAACATAACAGGCTGCGAACAACTGTTCGGCGCCTTCGAACGACTCGTAGAAATAGCGGCTCGTCAGGCCGGCGCGATCGCAGATCATCCTGACCGTCGCACCGCGATAACCATGCTCCGAATAGACCTCGATAGCCGCTTGCATCAGCCGCTCGCGTCTTTCGCTGCGGCGCTCCGTTTCGGCGACGCCGCCATAGGGTCTCCTGGAACCATTCATGACACAGCATTGACACAAGGGGGGCAACAGAGCAATAACTGACAACGGACGTATTCAGATATGGCCGGCGGGCCGAATTCAGGATCGACCGAGCGCGAACAACGCGTCGGCACGTCGCAAGCAACAGGCGGCCGGGCAGTGCCCGACCCCAAAAACAGGCGGGGGCTAGTGGCCCACCGATAGGGGAGGATCGAATGAGCACGCGGTTTGGGACAAGCATTGCCTTTCCGGAAAACATCGCATTTCGCGCGGGCGTCTCCGCCATTGCGCTCGTCATCGGCACGATGAGCGTACCTGCCTTCGCTCAGGCCGGTCCTGACGCGCCGGCTGTTTCGACACCGGCCGATATCGGAGACCAGCCGCAAGCGGGCGTTGAGAAGGACATCATCGTCACCGGCACGCTGCTGCGCGGCGTCGCACCCGTTGGCACCAATGTGATCGGGGTAAGCCGAAGCGATATCGTCGCGACGGGCGCCGCAAACACCAACGATCTGCTCGCCTCGATCCCGCAAGTCGGGAATTTCGGAACTGTCCCGGTCGGTGCGGGCAATTACAGCAATCCGATCGTCCGACCGAATATTCGTAATCTAGGCGCCTCGGGTGGCGCCACCACGCTTGTCCTGCTGAACGGCCACCGGCTGGTCGGCGCGGGCATCCTGCAGACGTCGGTCGATCCCTCGATCATCCCGCCCGACGCGATCGAGCGGGTCGAGGTCATTCCTGACGGCGGCTCCTCGATTTACGGTTCCGACGCGATCGGCGGGGTCATCAACTTCATCACGCGCAAGCGTTTCGACGGGATCGGGGTCAATGCGCGTTACGGTTTCGCCGATAATTATCGCACCGTCGATGCGAGCGCGATCGCCGGCAAGGACTGGGGCAGCGGATCGCTGTTCGTCTCCTATTCCTATGCCTGGCACGACAATATCCTGGGCATCGACCGCGGCTATGTGACCGCGGACAATCGTGCGCGGGGCGGTGCGGACAATCGCGGCACCGCCTGCTCGCCAGGCAACATCATCGCCAACAACATTCCCTATGCGCTGCCGGGCCGTGTGCCGGGAACGCTCAACCGCTGCGATCAAACCGACTATGCGGATATCTATCCGCGGGAAGAGCGGCACAATGTGCTGGCCAGCCTGACTCAGCAGCTGAATGACAGCGTAAGCTTCTACATGACCGCCTATTGGTCGCGCCGCCACACCGTTACCCGCACGGCGCAGAGCAGCCAGAGCGATACGATCTCGATCCTGAACCCCTATTTCAGGCCGCTCGGCACCGAATTATCGCACACCGTCGCCATCGCGTTCGACCAGGTGTTCGGCCCGAGTAATGTGAGCCCGGCGACGTTCACTTCCTACGGCCTGACGCCGACCATGGATTTCGAGCTTGGCGGCGGCTGGCAGCTTCGCACGCTCGCCAATTTCGGGCGCAGCGGGAACACCACGACCGAGGATTCGATCAACGCCGCGGCCGTCACCGCGGCGCTGAACGGCACCACCGCAGCGACCGCGCTGAACCCCTATAATATCGGTGCGACCTCGCCTGCATTGCTCGCGACGATCAACGACTATGTGAATTACGGCGACGCCGATCAGGAACTGGCCGAAGGCCGTGCGGTGATCGACGGTCCCTTGTTCCATATGTCGGGCGGCGATGTCCGCCTCGCGGTGGGTGCCGAATATCACTACGAGAATATCCGCTCCTTCACCGGCAGTGGCCCGGTTGCGAAGATCACTGGCGGCAGTTCCTTTGCCAGCCGCGAGGTCAAATCGGCCTATGGCGAGTTGCTGATCCCGATCGTCGGGGCGGACAATCGCGTCCCCGGCATCTACAGCCTCGAACTGTCGGGCTCGGCCCGCTACGACGATTACAGCGACGTCGGCGGCACCACCAATCCCAAGGTCGGCGTCACCTGGAAGCCGGTCGAGGCGCTGACCTTCCGCGGCAACTACGGCACTTCGTTCCATGCGCCCAGCCTCGCCGATCTGGGCAATTCGGTCGATGCGCGGGTTCAGGTCATCCCGTTCAGCCCGTTCCGGGCGGCGAGCAGCTCGCCCTTCGACATCCTGCGGCCGACCATCGCCATCGCGGGCGGCAACGCCAATCTGCAGCCTGAAAAGGCCGACACCTGGTCGATCGGCGTCGATCTCAAGCCAACTGGGCTTCCGGGCTTCGTCGCGAGCGCTACCTATTACAATGTGCGGTTCGAGGACGCGATCGCCGTACCGCCGTTCACCTCGCCGATCCTGTTCTCGGATCCCAATTATTCGAGCTTCTACATCGTGAACCCGACCCTGGCACAGGCCACCGCGGCGGCAGGCAATCTGCGTCTCGATGGCGTGCCCAGCCTGGCCGCGCTGTTCGCCGTCAGCTCACCGTATGTGCTGTTCCTGGCGCAGCGCGCGAACCTCGGCGCCGTTCACACCGACGGCATCGACTTCAATCTGGCCTATACCCGCCAGACCGGTTTCGGCTGGCTCAACGCTAGTTTCGCCGGGACCTATACGCTTAACCGCAAGACCCAGACCATCAAGGGCGGGCCGTTCAGCGACGATCTCGCCAACGGCACCGGGCGCCTGTCTTTCGTCGCGACACTGGGTGGCAAGGTGAGCGACTTCACCGCGCGTGCCCAACTCAACCATCGCAGCGGCTTTCCGATCGGCGGGGTCCTGCCGCAGACGAACGTGTCGTCGTTCAACACGGTCGACCTCTTCCTTTCCTACGACCTTTCCCGGTTACTGAAGGACACGTCACTGACCCTGAACGTGGATAATCTTTTCGATCAGGATCCACCTTACCTCAACGCTGCCCCGGGTTATACCAATGGCGGTACGCTGGGACGGTTGATCTCGTTCGGGATTCGCACGAAGTTTTGAGAGACAGGATGAAGCGGTCGCGCGAAATTCTGGGCCTGGTGTCGCTCCTCCTGCTTGGGGGAGCGGCCACCGGTCAAACGCGTGCTACCGGCCCGGTCGCGGCGACCGGGCTGCGTGTCGAATATAGCGCCGAACCGCTCGGCATCGACGAACCCGCGCCGCGCCTGTTCTGGTTGCCGGGGGTATCGCGCCAGACCGCCTATCGTCTGCGTGTCGGCACCAGCATGCGGGCGCTGGCGCGTGGCGAGACGGTTTGGGACAGCGGGAAGATCGCATCGTCGGCCAATGCCCAGATCGCCTATGCCGGCCCGCGGTTGAAATCGGCGCAGCGCTATGTCTGGCAGGTGATGTTGTGGGACGATGCCGGGCGCGCGACCGGCTGGAGCAAGCCGGGCTGGTGGGAGATGGGCCTGCTCGCGYCCTCTGACTGGACCGCGCAGTGGATTGCGGGCCCCGACCGGCGCGACCATGACTGGCGCGACCTGACTTTCTCGACCGACCTCACGCTCACCGGCAAATCCATCGACCTGCTGTTCCGGGCTCAGCCCATCGGCAAGACCTATGGCGAGGCCTATGTCTGGACCATCGCGCGGACCGACAAGGGGACGGCGCTGATCGAGCAGGTCAGGCACTATCCCGGTGGAACGTCTTCGGCGGTGAAGACGACCGAACTCAAGCGTGTGGTGCTGCCCATGCAGGATCGCTACCGGATCGACATCGTCGCAGATGGTGATCGCCTGACGACGAGCGTGAATGGTGCGGTCGTCGATACCCTGGTCGACGGCTCGGTCACGCACGGAACTATCGGTTTCGTAGGAAAAGAGCCGCGTGCCGCGACCATCCATCGTGTCGCGGTGACCGGCGGGGCCAATTTCGAAACCCGCTTTGCCGCCAACGACAATCCCTTCACCGGGGGTGATGTCGGCAGCGCCGGGCTGGCCGTTCCCGGCGGTGTGCGCGGGGTAGATATCGTGCTGCCGATCGAGGCACCCGCACCTCTGGTCCGCCACGGCTTCACGCTGCCGGCCAAACCCATCGCCACCGCGCGCCTCTATGTCGCGGGCGCCGGCTGGCCGAAAATCAGCCTCAACGGGCGCATCATCGGCACCTCGGCGATGGCCAGCGGCTACACCGCCTATGACAAACGCGTCCTCTATCAGACTTACGACGTGACGGCCTCCCTGCGCGCCGGAGCCAATGCGATCGGCGCTGAACTCGGGCGCGGCTGGTACGGCGTGACCGACCCCAATGAATGGTATTGGCAATCGGCGCCCTGGCACGGCGAGCCGGCGGTTCGCGCCCAGCTGGAAATCGTCTTTGCCGACGGCACGCACCAGCGGATCGCGACCGGTCCCGGCTGGAAGGCGCGGTCCGGCCCCACCCTCGGCGACTCGGTCTATCGCGGCGAGCGTTATGACGCGCGATTGCGCCCGACCGGCTGGAACCGGGCCGGTTATGCCGATCGCCAATGGGCCCCGGCGCGGACGGTCGCCGGGCCTGCCGGCATGCTGGTCGCGGCCAATGTCGAGCCGATCGCCCCCGTCGCCGCGATCAAACCCGTTTCGATCAAGCAGGTGGGGCCGGGAAGCTGGGTTTTCGATTTCGGACGGATCGTCGCTGGCTGGACTGCGCTCGACACCAGCGGACCGCGCGGCAGCACCGTCTCGATCGTGGCGGGTGAACGTATCGGCGACGGCGGGCGCGTGATTCCCGCGGCGGGCTTGATCGACGCGCAACTCCAGACCGATCGCTACACCCTGGCAGGTACCGGCAGCGAGCAGTGGGAACCGAGCTTCGGCTATCGCGGCTTCCGTTACGCCCAACTCGACGGGCTGACTGGCACGCCGACCGTGGCGACCTTGACGGCGCGCATTGCCCATAGTGCGGTCCGCCGCACCGGCGGCTTCACGACGAGCGACCCGCTGCTGATGCAGATCGATGCGGCGGCGATCGCGACCATCCAGAACAACATGCACGGCTTTCAGACCGACACGCCCACCTATGAAAAGAACGGCTGGACCGGTGACGCCCAGGCCTCGGCCGGGGCCGCCGTGCGCAGCCTCGATGTCGCGCGGGTCTGGACGAAATGGCTGGCCGACTTCCGGGACGCTCAGTCGCCCGCCGGCGAGATACCGGAGATAGTCCCGGCAACGCCCTATTACGGTTATGACAAGACGCCCGGCTGGAACATGATCTGGGGCCCGACGCCGCCCTGGGACGTGGCGACGATGATCCTGCCCTGGGAACTCTACACCACCTATGGCGACACGCGCATCCTGGAGCGGATGCACAAGGTGCAGACCAGGCTGGTCGATTATACTGGCGGCTGGTTCAAGGCGCCCGATTACAAGCGGGAGGGTTTCGGGCTGAGCGAATGGTCGCCGCCGGGGCCGGCGGATTTCGCCAATGCGCGTGGCGGCGGGATCGATGCGGTAGTCGCCGCATATTATTTCCTCGAGGCCGACCTGCTCGCGAAATCCTCCGCCGTGATCGGCGAGGAAGCGGATGCTGCGCGCTACGCGACGCTCGCGGCCGCTATCCGCGACGCCTATAATCGGCGCTATTGGGACGGCGCCCATGGCTGGTACCGGACCATCGATGGGAAGGGCGTGGCGGGGCCGCCGACCCAGATCCAGAATGTGTTGCCTCTGGCTTTCGGCATGGTGCCCGACGATCGGGCTCAGTCGGTGGCTGACACTATCGCCGCCGATATCGGCCGCAACGGTTTTACCACCGGAGTATATGGCACCCGTTACCTGCTCGATATGTTGAGCGACCACGGCCATGCCGATCTCGCCTATCGCATCGCGACGCGCACCGACGAACCGAGCTGGGGCTGGTGGATCAGGAACGGCCATGGATCTATGTTCGAGAGCTGGGGCCTCGATAGCCGATCGCGCGACCATCATTATTTCGGCTCGATCGCCGACTGGATGCGGCAAAGGCTTGCGGGGCTGCGGCCGGGGCAGCCGGGTTATGCGACGATATTGGTCCGTCCCGAGATCCCGGCCGGGCTCGCTTCCGCCTCGGCGACGATGGAGACGGTCCGCGGGCGGGCCATGTCGGGCTGGGCGGTCGATCATGATCGCCTGACGCTCACCGCCGAGGTGCCGCCCAATGCGACCGGCGAGATTTGGGTGCCGCTGCGTTTCGGCCCGGTCCGCAAGGAAGCGCCCGGTGCGCGGCTGCTCCGCACCACGGCGACGGCCGCTATCTACACCGTCGCGGCGGGAACTCATGTCTTCGAAGCAGGGGTCGCCCGATAATGTCGCTTTACCCGCGTATTCCCGCCATCCTGCTCGCGCTCGCCATGCCTGCCTCGGCCGGCGCCCAGACCGCCCCAATAGCGACGATCGATACCGGTCCGCTGGTTGGCGCGGAGAAGGATGGTGTGGCGGTCTTTCGCGGCGTTCCCTATGCTGCCCCGCCGGTCGGGGACCTGCGCTGGCGCGCGCCACGCCCTGCCGCCGTCTGGACGGCGCCACGCGACGCAACCAAATTCGGCAATGACTGCCTGCAGACCTGGATGCCCGACGACGTCGCGAACAGCGGTCAGCCGATGAGCGAGGACTGCCTCTACGCCAATGTCTGGACGGTAAAGCCGGGCAAGCAGGCCAAGGGCCTGCCAGTCATGCTCTGGATCTATGGCGGCGGTTTCGTGAACGGATCGGGCGCTGCCTTGCCCTATGAGGGGACGAGGTTGGCGAAGCGCGGCGTGGTCGTCGTCACCTTCAACTATCGGGTCGGTCGCCTAGGCTTTTTCGCGCATCCGGCGTTGACCCGCGAGGCGGCCGGTGGTCCGACCGGCAATTGGGGGCTGATGGACCAGATCGCGGCGCTCCAATGGGTGAAGCGCAACATCGCGTCGTTCGGCGGCGATCCGGACAAGGTTACGATCTTTGGCGAATCGGCAGGCGGTGAATCGGTCAACCGGCTGATGGCGTCGCCTGCGTCGCGCGGTCTCTTTGCTCGGGCGATTTCGTCCTCGGGCGGCGGGCGCGACAAATGGCCGAGCCTGGCTGCTGCGGAGGAGATCGGCGTCGCCTTCGCCAAATCCCAGGGCGCCGGCGACGATGTCGCCGCCTTGCGCGCGATCCCGGCCGAGCAGGCGAGCGGCAAGATCACCATGCTGGCGCGAGACGAGAAGCGGTTCTCGGGCGGCATCACCGACGGGCAGATCGTGACCGACAGCGTCGATGCCGTTTTCACTGCGGGGAAGGAAGCCCAAATCCCCTATATCGTCGGCGCGAACGATGATGAACTCGGCTTCGTTCCGGCCGTCTTTCGCGGCATGGTCACCGCCGGCATCGTCAAGCCGCTCGGGGACATCGGCCCGATCAAGGCAGCCTATGGCGACGCTTATGATCGTCGCATCGCCGGCGACGTCGTGTTCGTCGAACCGTCCGTCGCGCTTGCGCGCCGGCATGCGGCGAACGGCGCGCCGACCTGGCTCTACCGTTTCGGCTATGTAGCCGAGGGCAAGCGCGAGGACGGGAAGGGCGCAGGGCACGCGTCCGACGTCCCGTACGAATTCGATACGCTCGCCTTGACGAAACCGGCGCCGAGCGCAGCCGATCAGGCCGCCGCGACGATGGTCGCCGATTACTGGAGCGATTTCGCAAAGACCGGCGATCCCAATCGCTCGGGCCGGCCGGTGTGGAACCGCGTCGCTACGGGCAGGCAGCAGGCGCTGGCGATCGGTATCACCGGGACCGCCATGCAACCGGCCAGCGATGCCGCCCTCGATGCTCTTTCGCGATTGCGCGACGTTCCCGTGACGGAGAAGAAATGATGAAGGGTTTCATCGTTGCCGCCATCGCAGCATTGTCGCTCTCCGCAGGGGCTGATCCGGTCAGCCTCGACCGGCCGGGGATCAAGCTGTTCCCGAAGGGCGCGCCGGGCGTTTTGCCCAACATGCCGCCCGAGGTGACCGAACGGCGCCCGCCCAATCCCGGCCCGATCGTCCGGAACGTTACCGAGCCGTCGATCCTGGTCTATCCGGCCGATCCGAAGATCGCGACCGGAACCGCGATGATCATCGCGCCCGGCGGGGGATTTCATATGCTGACGATCGAGAATGAAGGCATCGATGTCGCCAAATGGCTCAACAGCCTCGGCATCACCTGCTTCGTACTCAAATACCGCCTGATCGCGACCGGCGATGACGTGCAGATCGCGCTGATGCGCAAGCTGTTCAACTGGAAGGAACTGCTCGCCGCGATCGAGCCCCTGAAGCCGTTGGCGACCGCGGATGGCGAGGCCGCGGTGCGCTTCGTGCGAGCCAATGCGAAACGATATGGGGTCAGGCGCGATCGTGTCGGCATGCTCGGCTTTTCGGCCGGCGGGGCGGTCTCCGTGTGGACGACGCTTGCTGATCATCCTGACAGCCGGCCCGATTACCTGGTGACCATTTACCCGGGCCTCACGGACGGCCCGCTGAAGGTGCCGGCCAAGGCGCCGCCTCTGTTCGATCTCGTCGCCAATGACGACCCGATCGTCCGCCCCGAGGCCGAACGTCTCCAGGCCGCCTGGAAGGCAGCCGGCGCGGACACGACGTTCGTGACCGTCGCCACCGGCGGCCATGGTTTCGGCATGACGAAGAACGGCAAGGAGTCGGACGGCTGGACGAAGCACCTCCAGTCATGGCTCGATGCGAAAGGACTGCTGCGGAAATGAAGGCAAGAATTGGCTTCGCGCTGCTCGGCGGCGGGATCGCGGGCGTCTGCGCCGCCGCCGCCCTCACACCCGTCACGGGCGCACCGCCCCAGGCCGCCAATGGCTGCGAGGCACTGGCCGGCCGGACGGTCGAGACGGGCAGCATCGACAAGGCTGTGCTGGTGAAACCGGGCGAGACGATCGTCACCGAAGCGGGCAAGCCCGGCCTTCCCGCGCCGGCAGCATTCTGCCGCGTGTCGGCGACGCTCAAGCCTACGCCCAGATCGGCGATCCAGGTAGAAGTCTGGCTGCCCGAACAGGCCGCCTGGAACGGCAAGCTGCTCGGTGCAGGCAATGGCGGCTATGGCGGCTCGATGACGTTGCCGGCTCTGACGATGCGCGGTGGCGTCGCCAAGGGCTATGCTGCGGCCGGCAGCGACATGGGCCATGTCGGCAGTGGTGATGTCGATGCGAGCTGGGCGCTGAACGAGCCGGAGAAGATCAGGGACTGGGCATACCGCGCCAATCACCTCGCCGCGCTCGTCGCCAAGCAGGTCGTCGCGGCCTATTATCCATCGCCGCTCGCCGCTTCCTATTTTCACGGCTGTTCGGATGGTGGCCGCGAGGCGCTGATCGAGGCGCAGCACTATCCACGCGATTATGACGCGATCATCGCCGGCGCGCCCGCCAGCCCGTGGACCGGCATGATGCGCGGTTTCATGGCCGATCATATCGCTGCTTTCAGCAAGCCCGAATCGACCATCCCGAACGCGAAGCTGAAACTGCTGCAGAACGCAGCGCTCGCTCAATGCGATGCGAAGGACGGCGTTGCAGACGGAGTGATCGACGATCCGCGGCAGTGCCGCATCGATCTCGCTGCCCTGCAATGCAAGGCAGGCGATGGCCCGGATTGCCTGACCGCACCGCAGGTCGAGACGGCGCGCGCGCTGTACCGCGGGCAGGTCGATCGGGCGGGCAAGTCGCTCTATCCGGGCTATCTGCCCGGCGGCGAGGCCGTGGCCGGGGCATGGGATCTCTGGCTCACCGGGCCGAACGCGCAGCACGGCAGGTTCGCGACCGAATTCTTCCGCAACATGGTGCATTCGAACAAGGCCTGGCAAGCAACCGACTATGATCCGGTCCGCGACCCGGCGCTGGCGCGGAGGATGTACGCCAGCATTCTCGACGCCGACAATCCTGACCTGAGCGGCTTCTACGCGCACGGCGGCAAGCTGATCCTTTATCATGGCTGGAACGATGCCGCGCTCCCGCCCGGCGCCACGGTCGCTTATTATGAGGCGGTGCAGCGCAAGCGTCCGCGCGAGGCGGCATCCTCGGTCCGCCTGTTCATGGTCCCCGGCATGTCGCATTGCCTCAGTGGGCCCGGCGCGAACGTGTTCGACGCGCTGACCGCGATCGACGGATGGAAGAAGAGCGGAGTGGCTCCCGAAAGAATCGTCGCAACCCGGTACGATGTGCCGCTGTTCGGCTATCTGGGCCTGCCGGCGAAGCCGCTCGGCACGCGCCCGCTCTGCCCCTATCCCAAGGTCGCGCGTTGGAGCGGCAAGGGCTCGACTGACGACGCCGCCAATTTCAGCTGCGTCGTGCCGGGCTGATCCCGTGACGGTGCCGCTCACCCATGCCCATTCCCGGGGCGCCGATGCACCGCCGCTGATCGGGCACACGATCGGCGCGGCGCTGGCGCTGGCGGCCGATCGCTGGGGGGATCGCGATGCGCTCGTCTCGGTCGCGCAGGGCCTGCGCTGGAGTTTTGCAGAGCTGCTGCAGCGCGCCGATGCCTTTGCTGCGGGGCTGCTCGCGCTGGGCATGGAGCGTGGCGACCGGATCGGCATCTGGGCGCCCAATTGTGCCGAATGGACTGTCACCCAGTTTGCCGCCGCGCGTGCCGGGCTTGTCCTTGTCACGATCAATCCGGCTTATCGCGCCGAGGAAGCCGCCTTCACCATCGCCAAGACGGGGCTTCGCGCGCTGGTGGTGGCGGCTGAATTCAAGACAAGCGACTATGTCGGTATGGTCGAACGGCTCTGCCCCGAACTGGCCGCATGCGCGCCGGGCGGCCTGATCGCGGCCGGACTACCCAGCCTTGCCATCACGATCAGGATCGGCGGGCAGGCCCGGCCCGGCTGGATTGATTTCGAGGATGTCGCCGGGCTCGCCAGCACTGCGGATACGGCCCGGCTCGTGGCGATCGGCGCGCTGCTCGATCCGCACGACGCGATCAACGTCCAGTTCACCAGCGGCACCACCGGCCTGCCCAAGGGCGCGACGCTCTCGCATCGTAACATCCTCAACAACGGCTATTTCGTCGGGCGTTCGATGGCGCTCGGGCCGGAGGACCGGATCTGCATCCCGGTGCCGCTGTATCACTGCTTCGGCATGGTCATGGGCAATCTGGCGAGCGTCACTTTGGGCGCTGCGATGGTTTATCCCGGCCAGTCATTCGATCCCGCCGCAGTGCTCCGCACCGTCGAGACCGAACGCTGTACGGCGCTCTACGGCGTGCCCACGATGTTCATCGCTGCACTGGCCGAGCTCGACCGCACAACCGCCGACCTGTCCTCACTCCGCACCGGCGTCATGGCGGGCGCAAGTTGCCCCGAACTGGTGATGCGCCAGGTGATCGACCGTATGAACATGCGCGACGTGACGATCGCGTACGGTATGACCGAGACCAGCCCGGTCAGTTTCCAGACCGGGCTTGACGATAGCCTCGAGGCGCGCGTCTCCACCGTCGGCCGGGTCCTGCCGCATCTCGAATGCAAGATCGTCGACGCCGATGGCGTGACCGTTGCGCCGGGTGAGATCGGCGAGCTTTGCACGCGCGGCTACTCCGTCATGCTCGGGTATTGGGATGATCCGGAGAAGACGGCCGAGGTGATCGACGCCGATGGCTGGATGCACAGTGGCGATCTTGCGGTGATCGACGAGGCCGGGTACGGCCGGATCGTCGGGCGCCTGAAGGACATGGTCATCCGCGGCGGGGAGAATATCTCGCCGCGCGAGATCGAGGAATTCCTCTACCGTCACCCCGCCATCGAGGATGTGGCGGTGGTCGGCGTGCCTGATGACCGGATGGGCGAAGAGCTATGCGCCTGGATCCGGCTGCGCGAAGGCGCGACCGGCGAGGCGGAGGAAATCCGCGCCTTCTGCCGGGACCGGATCGCCCATTACAAGATCCCGCGCCATATCCGCTTCGTCGAGAGCTTCCCGACGACGGTTACCGGCAAGATCCAGAAGTACGTGATCCGCGACGCCATGATCGCCGAACTCGCATCTGACGGGCAACCGCCCGCCAAGACCAATTCCCGACACCAATGATGAAAGGTATTCCGATGAAATTTGTTGCCACCTTCGCTGCGCTGACGATGTTTGCTACCACCGCCCAAGCCCAGACGGCGCCAACTCCCGCGCCTGCGCCGGCACCGACCACCGCTGCGCCGGCCCCTGCCACGGGCGCAAAATTCACGCTCGACACGCCGCTCGCCGAACTCGTCGCAAATCCGGCCGCGAAGGCGGTGATCGACAAGGACCTTCCCGGCCTGACCACGCTCGATTCGTTCGAATCCTTCAAGGGCGCCAGCCTCAACCAGGTCGCGCCCTTTTCGGACGGCAAGCTGACTCCCGAGATGCTCGCAAAGGTCGCGACCGATCTGGCGGCGATCAAGGAATGAGCATGCGGTCTTCTCGTGGCGTGCGCCTGGTGCGGACGATGATGATGACCGGCAGCGTGATGGTCACGGTGCCGGCTGGCGCACAAGGCAAGGACAGCATGGTCTTTCGCGACAAGGCCGCGCCGCTCGAGGTGCGCGTCGCCGACCTGATGTCCCGCCTGACGCTCGACGAGAAGATCTCGCTTCTTGCCGGGGCGACCTCGATGACGGCCCATGCGATTCCCCGGCTCGGCATTCCCGAACTGAAGATGACCGATGGCCCGACCGGCGTGCGCTCGCCCGAGGGCAAGCCCGCAACCGTCTTCCCGGTCGGTGTCGCCATCGCCGCGACCTGGAATCCCGCACTCGCCGGGGAAGTGGGGGGCGCCATCGCCGAGGAGGCGCGTGGTTACGGCGCATCGGTACTGCTCGCGCCGACCGTCAACATCGTGCGGATGCCGCGCTGGGGCCGCAACTTCGAGACCTATTCCGAGGACCCCTGGCTGACCGGCCAGATGGCGCTCGGCTACGTCAATGGCGTCCAGTCCAAGGGTGTGGGCGTCTCGATCAAGCATTTCGCGGCGAACAACCAGGAGACCAACCGCTTCTTCGTCAACTCCGCAGTCGACGAACGGACGATGCGCGAGCTGTACCTGCCTGCGTTCGAGACGGTCGTGAAGACGGCCGAGCCCTGGTCCGTCATGGCCTCCTACAACAAGCTCAACGGTACCTATGCGAGCGAAAATCCCTGGCTGCTGACGGATGTGCTGAAGAAACAATGGGGCTTCAAAGGCTTCGTCGTCTCCGACTGGGGCGCCACCCACAGCACGGCCAAGGCCGTCAATGCCGGGCTCGACATGGAGATGCCGGGGCCGCCCGAGCATTTCGGGCCCAAGCTGGTCAAGGCAGTTGCCGCTGGCGAGGTGAGCACGGCACAGATCGACGAGAATGCCCGGCGCATGGTCCGCCTGCTGGTTCGCAGCGGCGTCATCGACGGGACTGCGGGCAAGGGCGGGGAGGTTGGCGGTGCCGCCCACGCCGCCGTCTCGCGCCGTGCCGCCGAGGAGGCGATCGTGCTGCTCGCCAACAAGGGGTTGTTGCCGCTCGATCCCGCCATCCGTACACTTGCGGTGATCGGGCCCAATGCGACCGAGGCCCGCATCCAGGGCAGCGGCAGTTCGGCCGTCCAGCCTTTCGATGCGATCGCGACCCCGCTCGACGCAATTCGCGCTGCCTTTCCCGGTGCGACGATCACGTATGAAAAGGGCGTCGACAGCGACGAGGTCCCGCCCGCCGCAAAAGCGGCGATGTTCAGTCCGGACGCGGCGCGCGACGGCAAGGGGCTCACCCAGACCTATTATTCCACTGCGGACCGGACCGGCACGCCGGTCGCGACCGATATCGTCACCGCATTCGTGAAGCGGATCAGCGGCAATGTCGCAGGCGCGGAAACGATCAGCTACCTCTCGCTTCGCTGGGAGGGGATGTTCTGGCCGCCCGTCTCGGGCCCGTATGAATTCAGCATCCGGGGTACCGGCACTGGATCGATCGAATTCGACGGCAAGACGATCCTCGACAAGGCTACGGCATCGACACCCGATATCCGCGACGTCATCGGCTTCCCGGTGCCGCGGCGCACGGTCACGGTTCAGCTGGAGGCAGGCAAGGGCTACCCGATCAAACTCGATTATTCGAACGGCAAGTCGCTCTATGAATCGCTCAGCTTCGGCGTGCGCCTGCCGCGGCCATCGCTCGATGCGGCGGTTGCGGCCGCGAAGAAGGCCGATGCAGTGATCCTGCTCGTCGGTTCGAACGGGCTGACCGAGGGCGAAGGCTATGACCGCAGTTCGATCGACTTGCCGGGCGATCAGAACGGACTTGTCACCGCCATCGCCGCGGCTAATCCGAAGACCGCCGTGGTGATGAATGCCGGCGCCGCGATGACCATGCCGTGGAAGGATCAGGTCGGCGCGATCCTCGACATGTGGCTCCCCGGCCAGGCGGGGCCGGCTGCGCTCGCCGATATCCTCCGCGGCAAGGTCAACCCTTCGGGCAAGCTGCCCGTGACATTCCCGATGGCCGATGGCGACGAGGCGGTGAAGCTCGAATCCGGCACGGCGACCTATGGCGAGGGCTTGCTCGTTGGATATCGCAGCTTCGATGCACGCGGGGTGAAGCCGCTCTTCGCCTTCGGCCACGGACTTTCCTACACCAGCTTCGATTATAGCGCTGCCACCGCGCCGGCACGGATCAAGGCAGGGGCGAAGGCCGCGGTGTCGATCCGGGTACGCAACACGGGCAAGCGCGAGGGCAGGGAAGTAGTGCAGCTCTATGTCGCCCCGCTCGCCGTCGCGCCGGGCGAGCCGGTCAAGCAGCTCAAGGCCTTTGCCAAGCTGGCCATCCCGGCGGGTGCCGAGCGGACCGCGCGTCTCGATCTCGGCGTGCGGGCATTCGCCAGCTACGATGTCGCGACCGCCGCCTGGGTTGTGAAACCCGGGAAATACAAGCTTCTGATAGGCAGCGCCTCGGATGATATCCGCGCCGAGCGCGAGATCGACGTGGTGGGTACGGCGCAGGTGCCATGATCGGCGACGCCCGCAGCGAGACGGGGGAATCGCGCAGGGGGCGCCAGGCGATGATGCGTGGCCTCGATCTGATCGAGGCCGTGGCCAACGGCATGGCGGGCTATGTCGAGCTTTCCGAAAAGCTCGGCCTTACCAGGAGTACTGCGCACCGCCTCGCCAGCGGGTTGGTCGAGCGGGGTTATCTCGCTGCCACGCCGCGGCACGGCTATCGCCTCGGTCCCAAGCTGCTCGAGCTCGGTTTCGTCGCCCAGTCGCAGACTGACATGATCCAGGTCGCGCGGCCGCATCTCGAAAGCCTGTCCAAGGCGACCGAGGATACGGTCCGGCTCGGCGTGCTGCAGAATGAGCATGTCGTCTATATCGACGTGGTGCCCGGCAGCCGGCGCATCACTATCGCCAACCGGCCCGGTGATTCGCAGCCCCTGACCTCGACCAGCGCCGGCAAGGTGCTGATGCTCGACGACCCGGAAAGCCGCTGGCTGACCCGGCTTGCCGCCGATGTCGCGGCGGGGCGGCCAGATGTAGATCCGCCGGTCTGGCTGGAACGGATGCGCGGCTTTGCCCGAGCCGGTTGCGCCTATGGCCTTGCCGAGAATGACGATGACGTTCGCGGTGTGGCGGCACCGGTCCGCAATGCCTCGGGCCAGATCGTGGCTGCCGTGAGTGTGTCGAGCGTGGCGCATTATATGAGCGAGGATCGCATGGACCAGCTGGCTGCTGAGGTTCGCGAAACTACCGGGAGGATTAGCCGGGAACTCGGCCATATGCTGCCCGCGTCCGCACCGGCCTGATTGCTGCCCGCCCCCGATTGGCTTAGGCCAGAGCATTCGGAGGGGCTTGAATGCAGATCAAGTGGCGCAATGCGCTATTGTCCGTTGGGCTGGTAGCCTGCGCGCTGGCGGTCTCGGCCGGTATGGACGTGCCGGCCGCCGTGTCTCCGCCCGACTGGGCCTATCCGGGCAATGTTCCAGGCCCGGCGCAGCCGCCACAGGACGTTAACCAGCAAGTCCGCGTACCCGGCAGTACGATATCCTTCGCCCGCAAGGATCTGCACAACCTGTTCGCGGTGGCTGACTGGTATCCCGAAGAACATCCCGCCTTGCCCGAGGTGGTCGTCCATGGGCGCTCGCCCGAGGTGCGAGCCTGCGGCTATTGTCACCTTCCGGGCGGGGAAGGCCGGCCAGAAAACGCGCCGCTCGCGGGCCTGCCGGAAGCGTATATCACCCGGCAATTGACTGACTTCAAAAGCGGTGCTCGCACCTCGTCGGTCCCGCACCGGCTGCCAACCGACTGGATGGCAACGATCGGCAAGGCAATGAGCGATGAGGAGATACGAAGCGCCGCCGCCTATTTCGCGAAGCTGCCGCTGCGTTCCCATCTGTCCGTTGTCGAAACCGCCACCGTTCCGCGCACGGTAGCAAAGGGGTGGCTACTCACGATCGTGCCGAATGGTGGGACCGAGCCACTGGGTGAGCGTATCGTCGAGACGCCCGCCGATCTCGAACGCTTCGAGCAGCGCGATGCCCATGTCCCGATCCTCGCTTATGTCCCCGTCGGCAGCATCGCCAAAGGCAAGGTCTTGGCGCATGGAAGTGACGCCAGGGGTATCCCCGCCTGCGCCGCCTGCCATGGTGACGATCTCGGCGGCACCGACGAGATCCCGTCGCTCGCCGGCAAGTCGCCTACCTATATCGTCCGGCAACTTCACGACTTCCGCTCAGGCGCACGTTCCGGCCCCTCGGCCGAGGCGATGCAGGCTGTCGTCGTCTCGATGCGCCAGACGGACATGCTCAATCTCGCCGCCTATCTCGCCTCGCTAAAACCGCAAAAGACGCATATCGCTGTCCGGTGATTTCCTGTTTGACGATCGTCCAACAGTGAGGGGCAATAGCGGAAAGCGGGAGGGTATGATGTCATCCAGGCTGGTCAAGTGCATCCTGGGGCTTGCCGCCCTGACAACGGCATCGTCAGCAGCGCTGGCTGAAACCCTCTACGTCCGTGCCGGAAAGCTGGTCGATACCGAAAAGGGCGTAGTCCTCACCGACCGGCTGATCCGCATCGATGATGGCCGGGTCACCGGAGTGACACCTTGGTCGCCGCCCCCGTCGGGCACTCCGGTCATCGACTGGAGCGCGTTCACCGTGCTGCCTGGGCTGATCGACATGCACACGCATCTGGTGGACACCGAGCAGTCGGCGAACGTCGCCGAACCGCTGCTCCATTCGGGTGCCGATATAGCGCTGCTCGGTGCGAAACATGCCCGCGATACACTTGCCGCAGGATTTACCAGCGTTCGGGACGTCGGCACCTTTCGCGCGTACGGCGATGTGTCGCTGCGCAAAGCGATCGACGCCGGGTTCGTCGATGGCCCACGGATGAGCGTCGCTGGCGCCTATCTCACCGTACCGGGCGGTGGCGGCGAGGTCACCGGCCTTGCGCCGGACGTCGAGGTTCCTGCGATCATGCGCATGGGCGTCGTCACTGGCCCCGCCGACATGACGGTCAAGGCCCGTCGTCTCTTCCAAGGCGGTGCGAATTTCCTGAAGCTGATCGCAACCGGCGCCGTCCTCGCCGCCGGCACCGAGCCCGGTGCGCCCGAACTGACCGAGGAGGAGATGCACGCCGCGGTCGCCGAAGCAGCCCGCAACGGCAGCTATGCCACCGCCCATGCGCATGGCGCCGAGGGTATCAAGCTGGCGATCCGCGCCGGCGTGCGCTCGATCGAACATGCCTCGCTGATCGATGACGAGGGCATCGCCATGGCCAAAGCGAAGGGCGTGTGGCTGGTGATGGATATCTACAATGGCGATTATATCGACCAGGTCGGCAGGCGCGACGGCTGGCCCGCCGATATCCTGCGCAAGAACACCGAAACCACCGACGCCCAGCGCCAAGGCTTTGGCAAGGCGGTCCGTGCCGGCGTGAAGATCGCTTACGGCACCGATGCCGGGGTGTACCCGCACGGCCTGAACGCGCGCCAGTTTCGCTACATGGTCCGTTACGGCATGACGCCGATTCAGGCGATCCAGTCAGCCACGACCAGCGCGGCCGCGCTGATGGGCAAATCGGGCGATGTCGGCGCGATCTCGCCCGGCCATTATGCCGATATGATCGCAGTAGCGGGCGATCCGCTCGCCGATATCGGCGCGCTGGAAAGGATCGATCACGTCATGAAGGGCGGCAAGCTGGTTCGATAGGATTTGATCGCCAATGTCGTTCGTTTCGTCGCCGTTCAGAAGCGTGCGGCCATTCGGCAACCGGGTCGAAGCAACGGGTAAATCTACCCCGGATTCAACCAGGTGGTGCGCTATCGCCCTGGCCGCATCGACCATAAGGACGGGCGTGTGGGCGATCTCGGTTGTGACTCACTGCTCGACACGGTTGCCACCCGGACGTTGACCCGGGCCGAGGGCGGCACTCGGGTTCATATGGTCCATTCCGACTTCGAACTGCCGAAGAAGGAAAGCGCCTTCAAAGATGGGCCAGGGCTGGAAGAAAGTCGTCCCGAGCATGGTCGAGGTCGCCGCCGAACTGTCGTCCTGGAAGGACATGCCCGGTATGGAACAAAGGAGGGCGGAGATCGTCCGCCCTCCCTCGATCCGCCACGCTGTGTGGCGGCCCGGATCAGCCCTTCACGAAGGCGAGCAGGTCCGGATTGAGGACATCGGCATGGACGGTCAGCATGCCGTGCGGATAGCCCTTGTAGATCTTCAGCGTGCTGTTCTTCAGCAGCTTGGCCTGAAGCAGCGCCGCATCGGCATAGGGTACGACCTGATCGTCGTCGCCCTGCATCACCAGCACCGGTACGGTGATCGCCTTCAGATCCTCGGTCTGGTCGGTTTCCGAAAAGGCCTTGATGCCTTCATAATGAGCCAGCGCGCCGCCCATCATGCCCTGGCGCCACCAATTGTCGATGACAGGTTGTGATACCTTGGCGCCCGGCCGGTTGAAACCATAGAACGGCCCCGAGGCGACCGCCGTATAGAATTCGGCACGGTTGGCCGCGAGGGCGCTGCGGAAACCGTCGAAGACCGAGATTGGCGTCCCACCGGGATTTGTGGGGGTCTTCACCATCAGCGGCGGCACCGAACTGACCAGCACCGCCTTGGCGACCCGGCCCTGGGGCTGGCCAAATTGCGCGACATAGCGGGCGACTTCGCCACCGCCGGTCGAATGGCCGATATGGACTGCGTTGCGCAGGTCGAGATGCTCTACAACGGCCGATGCATCGGCCGCATAATGATCCATGTCGTTGCCGGTATCGACCTGCGACGACCGGCCATGGCCGCGACGGTCATGCGCCACGACCCGATAGCCATTGGCGAGGAAGAACAGCATCTGCGCGTCCCAATCGTCAGCCGATAGCGGCCAGCCATGATGGAACACGATCGGCTGGGCGTCCTTTGGCCCCCAATCCTTGTAGAAGATTTCAGTGCCGTCCTTGGTCTTGACGAATCCGCTGCTCATCTTGGTATCTCCTCTGAGGATTTGGGTGGAATTAGGTGCGGCGAGGACCGCCGCCGGAAGACAGGTCGCCGCGACGACGCTGGCAGTTCCAGCAATGGCCGCGCGTCGTGACAAAGTAATATTTTGCCCAATCATGGTGTTCCCGCCTGTTTGTCACGTAAAGAGAGAATGAATTACGCAGTACTATCTGGTAAACTGGTGCTAGTTATGAAGGCGCCCATCAGAAGCGGTGTCGGCGCTGATCTCGTTCATCACCGCATCCATCGTTCCCGATGAATATTAGGTAGGCGGTCCATGATGGCCGAAACATTATACGATGGTTTGTCGGTCGGGGTCGCGGTACCGATGGCTGGGGCGGGAAGGGCTATCCGAACCGATACGGGTCGAAACAGGCCGCATCCGGATCTGCCGATCCGCCAAGCTCGGCCGCAATCAGTTCGGCCCCAAGGGCTGCGAAGCTGACGCCGTTTCCGCCGAAACCGCTCGCCAGCCACAGGCCTTCATGGTTCCTGGCCCGCCCGATCGCGGGTAACCCGTCGGGCGACGATCCGAAAGCCGCCGCCCAGACGCAATCGAGTTCGACGTCCTCCACTGCGATCATCGCCGCCAGCTTTGCCCGGATCGTACCGCCCTTGGACTGGACGAGGGCGTCGCGCTGCCGGGCGTCGTCGAAATCCTCATCCTCGCCGCCGGCGATCACCCGCCCGTCGGCGGTGGCGCGCGCATAGAGATAGGGCGAGGACGCCTCCCAGATCATCGCATTCTCCCGCCACAGCGGCGCCTGACCCGGCGGGGAGGCGATCGCATAGCTCGATCCGACCGAGAAAGCGGCGGGCAGGAACCAGTTCGCGCGCTCATAGCCCGGCGCCAGGATCATTTGCGCCGCCTCGACCCGACGCCCGTCCGCGCCGTGCAACACTGATTCGCCATGCACCTGTTCGATCCGTGCCACATCGAACGGGAAGCATGCCAAGGCTCCACTGGCCCGGGCTCGCTCGAGCAACCCCAGCGTCAGCCGCACCGGATCGACCTCATAACTCCCGGCCGAGAGCAACGCCGCCCGGGGCGCGATATCGAACCGCTCGGCCACCGCCGCCGAGTCGAGATAGTCGGATGGCAATCCCGCGGCGCGTCGCGCAGCACCTTCGGCTTCGAGCGCGGCCTCGTCCAGCAATGTTCCCGCCAGATACAGCTCCGGCCGATCGATCCGGCCACACTCGATGCCGATTGCGTCGATACGTTCAGCGAGCCCGGCGACCGCTGCGAGTATTCGCCGCCAGCGCCGTGCCGCTTCCGCCGGGCCGATCATTTTGCCAAGCCGCGTCAGCGGCACATCGGCGGCCCACATCACGAGTGCCGTGGAGGCTGCCGTGCTGCCATGCGCCGGCGGTCGTCGATCGAGCAGCAGCACGCGCCGGCCCTCGCCGGACAGCCTTTCGGCGAGCATCGCTCCCATCACCCCGGCACCGATGATCGCGATATCGGTCTTTGCCGAAGGGAGTGGATCGGCCCTCATGGTATTGGCGTCGCTGGCCAACCAGCATGAGCGGCCACCACGAAGATCCCGGTGCTCGGTCAGGTTCACATGAGTCTCCGAAGGAGGGGCGCCGCCGGCTGGCGTGCATCCAGGACCTCAACCGCTCAAGGGCCCAATTTGCTCCGTTGCCTGCCTTCAAACAGGAAGGTGAATCGGTTAGGCCCGTTGAAACCGTCGCCGCCGACCTGCACCATCATGTTCGCGCCATTCCCCTGCTGTTCGCTGGGACGCAGGTCGACATGGGTCTTGCCACCATCTTGCGCCGCGCGCGCTGCTGAGCGAGAGCGCGTCCATGCCTGACCTTTGCGATCCGATCCTCCGCGAGGCGACCGCCGCCGATGCATCATCGGTCGTCGCGCTCTGGCAAGCGTGTGGCCTCACCCGTCCATGGAACGATCCGCTGGCTGACTTCGCGCAGGCACTCGCCGGAACGACGTCGACCGTCCTGATCGCGGGGCAGGGGGAGGCGCTCGCCGGCTCTGTCATGGTCGGGTTCGACGGACATCGCGGGTGGGTCTATTATCTCGCGGTTGCGCCCGATCGCCGGCGGCACGGCCTCGGTCGCAAGCTGATGGATGCCGCGGAAACATGGCTCCGCACCCGCGGCGCGCCAAAGATCCAGCTCATGGTGCGCGACGACAATCACGCCGCGCTGGGTTTCTACGAAGCGCTCGGGCTCGAACGGCAAAAGGTCGTGACGCTCGGCAAATTCCTGAAGGACTGACGATAATGGCTGCCACGCTCTACGGGATCAAGAACTGCGACACGATGAAGAAGGCCTGGACCTGGCTCGATGCGCACGGCGTCGCCTATGATTTCCACGATTACAAAAAGGCCGGAATCGACGAGCCGACTCTGCGCGGCTGGGCCGGGCAGCTGGGGTGGGAAATCCTGCTCAACCGCGCCGGCACCACTTTCCGCGCGCTGCCGGATGCAGACAAGGCGGACATCGACGAAGACAAGGCGATCAGGCTGATGCTGGCCAACCCCTCCATGATCAAGCGGCCCGTGCTCGATATCGGCAGCAAGCTGCTGGTCGGTTTCAAGCCGGGCATCTATGATGCGGCTGGGCTTGGGTAAGGTTGGAACAGATCAATGCCGGTTGCACGCTGGAACGGAGCGATCATCGCTGAATCTGACGACACCGTCGTCGTCGAGGGCAATCATTATTTCCCGGCCGACAGCGTGAACGAGGCGCTGCTCGAAGCGAGCCCGTCGCATACCACCTGCCCGTGGAAGGGCGTGGCGAGCTACAAGTCGATCATGGTGGACGGGAAGCGCAATCCCGATGCTGCCTGGTTCTACCCCGATCCCTTGCCAGCTGCGGCCGAAATCAAAGACCGCTTCGCCTTCTGGAAGGGCGTGACAGTCGAATAGGCTATTCGCCGAAACGAGTTCAGGGTGATGATTGGAACAGGCGGGATAGTCTCTGGATTGGGTCCGATTCGGCTGTAAGTATTGCCATTTTGCGCTGAATGGAGCATCCTTCTCTCCTCACCAATGGAGGGGAGACAGGTCATGACAGAGGAAGGCGAACAGCCCCCTGTATGGTATTATGTCGTTGGCGGCGCACTGGCGCTCTGGAGCGCGATCGGCTGTTTTTTCTGCTATATGCAGTTCATTCACGGTGCCGAGGCGATGGGCCCGGCGACGGAATATGATCTTCAACTCTACGCAGGCCTGCCTAGCTGGTACAATTATGTCTTTGCCCTCGCGGTGCTGACTGGTCTGCTCGGCGCGATCGGCCTGCTCACCCGGTCGCGGGCGATGCGGATCCTGTTCATCGTCTCGCTGATCGCTGCGGTCGTCCAGTTCGGCTACCTCTTCACGACGACCGACATCATCGCCCACAAGGGGGCAGGCATGGCGCTGCCTTTCCCGATCCTGATCATTGTCATCGGCATCTTCTCGGTCTGGTTCGCCGGCTTTGCGAAGAAGCGGGAATATCTGCGCCCCTGATGGAGCCGGTGGGACTTTAGTAAGCGAGTGGGAGGAGCGTTTACTCCTCCCACTGGAACACTTCGTCGAGCGGCTTGCCGAATACTTGGGCGATGCGGAACGCAGCTTCGAGGGTCGGCGAATATTTCCCGGCCTCGATCGCGGCAATCGTCTGGCGGGTCATTCCGATATGGGCGCCCAGCTCTGCCTGGGTCATTTCCCCCGCCATGAAGCGCAGGGTGCGGATCTGGTTCACGATCGGGACATTAGCCATGTCGGCCTCGACGATGCGGGCTGATGTCCGCGCCCGGAATGCCCATCGGTCGTGCCGTCATCTCAGCTCCCCCGACGATAGAGTAACAACAGGGTGCCGGCTCTTGCCAGTTCGGCCAGCACCAGCGCGAGCAACAGCGCGTTGCTGATGACGATCGGCACCAGCGTGGCCGGCTTGCCGTCCAGCCATGCCGGTGCTGACGAAATGGTCAGCGGTGCGATCACCGTTAGCGATGCGACCAGAATGCTCAGCACCGCATAAGCCGGCCGGGCCGCGCGTAACGCGAACTCCCGGTCCCGGTCGTCAGTCGGCGCACTCGCATCCCAGGGAGACAGGATCGCCAGCACGATCGCGACCACCACCTGCACGACCGTGAGGGCGAACACCGCGAAGATGAAATGACCCAGTTCAATGCCGACATCGAAACTCGGCCCCTCCAGCGCCCGCATGAACCCCAGAAAATACCAGCCCCAGATCAGGATCGTCGCCGCGACCGACCCCCACATCATTTTTTCCCGAAACGCCATTCCCGGCCTCCAATGTCCGCCTTATGCGACTCTATGTGAAGTATATATAACATGAAGTCAAATCGTGAGAACATTGTCATGTTCCGGATGCCCGCTGTGGCTGGCGTCCCATCAGCGGCGGCGCTAACAGCGGGGCCATGTCCACGACCTTCACGATCGACACCTCGACCAGCCGCGCGAATCCCACGCCGGCGCCGATGAAGCGGCTCACCATCCCGGCGTTGCGCAGGGCCAAGGGTGGCACGCCGCTGGTGATGCTGACGGCCTATACGGTGCGCACGGCACAGCTGCTCGATCCGCATTGCGACATGCTGCTGGTCGGCGACAGCCTCGGCCAGGTGGTCTACGGCCTGCCCTCTACCGTGCCGGTCACGCTGGAGATGATGGCCGCGCACGGCGCTGCGGTGGTGCGGGGCAGTTATCACTCGGTGGTGATCATCGACATGCCGTTCGGCAGCTACGAGGCCTCGCCCGAAAAGGCGTTCGAGAGCGCTGCCTGGCTGCTCAAGCAGACCGGCGCTGCGGCGGTGAAGATGGAAGGGGGCGAGGCGATGGCGCCCACTGTCCGTTTCCTCGTCGAGCGCGGCATTCCCGTGATGGGCCATGTCGGCCTCACGCCGCAGGCGGTGAATGTACTTGGTGGCTATGGCGCGCGCGGCCGCACGCCCGAGGAAGCGGCCAAGATCGTTGCCGATGCGGTCGCCGTGGCCGAGGCCGGCGCCTTCTCGATCGTGATCGAGGGTGTGGTCGAGCCGATCGCGATCGAGATCACGCAGAAGGTGGCGTGCCCCACCATCGGTATCGGTGCCTCGGCGCAGTGCGATGGGCAGGTGCTGGTCGCCGAGGACATGCTGGGCCTGTTCGAGCGCACGGCGCGCTTCGTGAAGAAGTTCGACGACATGGCCGGCCGCATTTCCGCCGCGGTTGAAACCTATGCAACCGATGTCCGATCACGCAGCTTTCCAGGGCCCGACCAGACCTACGCCCCCAAGGATTGATCCTTCCGTTTATTCGCGGCCATCGCTAAGGTCCGCGCCTTTCCAGCCTTCCACATGGAGCACCCCTTGGCCGTTACGCCGAATACCGACGAAGCATTCCTGCGTGAGGTCGATGAGGAACTTCGCCGCGATCAGTTCGCGAACATATGGACGCGCTATGGCCGTTGGCTGATCGGCGCGATCATTGTGGGCCTCGCTGCGTTCGGCGGCTTCCTTTACTGGGAGCACCATACCACGCAGGTCGCAGGCGAGCAGGGCGAGAAGCTTCAGGCTGTCTATGACGATCTCGGCGCGCAGAAGGTCGGTAGCGCCGAGAAGGAGCTCGTCGCGCTCGCCGGGTCGAAGGTCGCCGGCTATCGCACGCTGGCCTTGTTCACTCAGGCCGATCTGCTGCTGCAGAAGGATGACCTGAAGGGCGCCGCCGGCAAATTCGCCGCCGTCGCTGGCGACAGCTCGGTCGGCCAGCCGCTCCGCGACCTGGCGCTGATCCGTCAGACCGCTGCCGAGTTCGATACGTTGAAGCCCGATGTCGTCGTCAATCGGCTGCGGCCGCTGGCGGTGAAGGGCAATCCCTGGTTCGGCAGCGCGGGCGAGCTCGTCGCGTCGGCCTATCTCCAGATGAACAAGCCCGATCTCGCGGGACCGCTGTTCGGGCAGATCGCCCGGGACGAGACGGTACCCGACACGATCCGTCAACGCGCGGTTCAGATCGCTGGCACCATGGGCGTCGACGCGGTCGGCCCGGTTGAGGAAAAGAAAGCGCAATGATGTACAAGAACCGGGTGCTGCTGGCTGGCGCCGCGCTCCTCGCGCTTAGCGGCTGCGGTATTTTCAAGGGCGGCGGCAAGAAGACGCCGGTGTTGGGCGATCGCGTGCCGATCCTCATGTCGGAAAGCGAAGTGACCTCCGACAAGAGCCTGGCCGACGTGCAGGTGCTGCTGCCCCCCGCCGAGGTCAATGCGGATTGGCCACAGCCTGGCGGCAGTGCCGACAAGTCGCTGGGGCAGGTCGCCCTTGGCGCCACGCTCACGCGGGCATGGACTGCATCGATCGACGGTGGCTCCAACCGCCAGCGCCTCGCCGCTGCACCGGTCGTTGCCGGCGGCAAGCTCTATGCGATCGATGTCGAGGCCAATGTCCATGCCTTTGCAGCCGACACCGGGGCGAAGCTCTGGTCGGTCGACATCGCCAAGGAAGACAAGAAGACGCGCAGCGCCCGTTTTGGCGGTGGTGTCAGCTTCGATGACGGAAAGGTCTATGCGACCGACGGACTTGGCGACGTCGTGGCGCTCGACGCTGCGACGGGGGCCCAGACGTGGCGCGTCAAGCCGGGCGGCCCGCTACGCGGCGCCCCGACCATCGACAATGACAACATCTATGTGCTGAGCCAGGACAACCAGCTCTTCGCGCTGTCCAAGGCAAATGGCTCGGTCGTCTGGACCCAGTCCGGCTCGCTCGAAACGCAGGGCGTGTTCGGCGTCGCGGCGCCGGCGGTTGGCCAGGGCACGGTGATCGCCGGTTTCTCCTCGGGTGAACTCAACGCCTATCGGTACGAAAATGGCCGCACCTTGTGGCAGGACGCGCTGTCGCGCTCCAGCATCTCGACATCGGTTTCCTCGCTCGCCGATATCGACGCGTCGCCGGTCATCGACCGCGGTCTCGTGTTCGCGGTCGGCCAGGGCGGTCGCATGGTCGCGCTCGAGATCGTGTCCGGCCAGCGTATCTGGGAACAGAATTTCGCCGGCATCTCGACCCCCTGGGTCGCGGGCGAATGGCTGTTCCTCGTCACGGACGACGCCCGTCTCGTCTGTCTTGCCCGCGCGACCGGCAAGGTGCGGTGGATCCAGCAGCTCCGCCATTATGGCAGCGAGAAGAAGAAAAAGAACCCGATCACCTGGTATGGCCCGGTGCTCGCGGGCAACCGCCTGATCCTGACGAACTCGCGTGGCGAGATCGTCTTCGCATCGCCCGATACCGGGGAGGTCGGTAATACGATCGAGGAAGGCAAGTCGTACAGCCTGCCGCCGATCGTCGCCAATTCGACCCTGTATGTGCTCGACCAGAAGGGTCGGATATCGGCCTATCGCTGATCGATATGCCTGCTTTGTCACCCCGACACGACTCCGGGGTGACGAATGCTGCTCGGCAGGCTAAGGCGCGCCATGCCCAATCTTCCCGTGGTCGCGATCATCGGCCGGCCCAACGTCGGCAAATCGACTCTGTTCAACCGCCTTGTCGGCAAGAAACTCGCGCTGGTCGACGACCGGCCCGGTGTCACGCGCGACCGTCGCGAAGGCGATGCAACGCTGGTCGGCATGGAATTCCGCGTCATCGACACCGCTGGCTATGAGGATCAGGACGCCGCCTCGCTGCCCGGTCGGATGCGCGCCCAGACCGAGGCCGCCGTCGCCCAGGCCGATGTCGCGCTGTTCCTGATCGATGCCCGGGTCGGTCTCGTCCCGCTTGAGGAGGAGATCGCTCGCTGGCTTCGCGGATCGAAGACGCCGGTCATCCTGGTCGCCAACAAGGCCGAAGGCCGCGCCGGCGAGAGCGGCATCCTAGAATCGTTGTCCCTTGGCTTCGGCGACCCGGTCGCACTGTCGGCCGAGCATGGCGAGGGAATGGTTGAGCTCTTCGAGGCGCTGCTTCCTCACATAGAGAAGGACGAAGAGGCCGAGGCGGTCGAGGAAGACGAGGACAGCCTCGACGCCCCGCTCAAGCTGGCGATCATCGGCCGCCCCAATGCGGGCAAATCGACCCTGATCAACCGCATGCTCGGCGAGGAGCGGCTGATCACTGGCCCCGAAGCAGGGATCACGCGCGATTCGATCGCGATCGACTGGACCTGGCACGATGAGGAGGGCGAGCCGCGCGCGGTCCGGCTGATCGACACCGCGGGCATGCGCAAGCGCGCCAATGTGCAGGACAAGCTGGAGAAGCTCTCGGTTGCCGACGCGCTCCACGCGATCGACTTCGCCGAGGTTGTCGTCCTACTGCTGGACGCCACCCGCGGACTCGAGGCGCAGGACCTGCGCATCGCCGATGCGGCCCTGCAGGAAGGCCGAGCGCTGGTCGTAGCGATCAACAAATGGGATGTGGCGGAGAATGCCAGCAGCCTGTTCAACGGTATCCGTGGCGCGCTGGAAGAGGGACTCTCGCAGGTTAAGGGCATCCCGGTGCTCACCGTCTCGGCAGCGACGGGCAAAGGCATCGACACGCTTCTCAAGGTCGCCTTCGAGACGCGCGAGGCATGGTCGCGCCGGGTCGGCACGGGCGAGCTCAATCGCTGGTTCGAAAAGGCGGTCGAGGCCAACCCGCCGCCCGCGCCGGGCGGCAAGCGCATCAAGCTGCGCTATCTCACCCAGGCGAAAACCCGTCCGCCGGGCTTCGTGCTGTTCGGCACCCGGGTCGATCAGCTGCCGATGAGCTATCAGCGCTACTTGATCAACGGCATCCGCCGCGATCTCGGCTTTGGTGCCGTGCCGGTGCGCCTTACCCTGCGCGCACCGAAAAATCCGTTCGATAAGTAAAAAACGGCTCCGCGACCAAAACTGGATTAAACGAGCATTCACCGATCATCCGGTCGATTAGGCACTGATACGTCAACTCATCCTTTACCCCGTTAACTTATAAGCAGGGTATATCCTTCGCGGTCTTGGTGACCCCGAAGTGGGAGATTACGGTGTCATTCGAAGATCGCGGCCTGATCGACTGGACGGTGTTTTCGCAAGCTCGCACCGAACTGGGGGCAGGCTTTGTGCGTATCCTGGGATATTTCCGGGAAGACGGCGTAAAGTCTGTCGCGGCGATTGAGACTGCCATGCGGGCGCTCAACGCAGCTGCCATGGTGCTGCCGGCGCACACGCTGAAGGGCGAGGCCCGCCAGTTCGGTGCCGAACCGCTCGGCGCGGTTGCCGAGAAGATCGAGACTATCGCGCGCGACTGTGTCGAGAATCGAGATACGCCGGATGAGGCGCTCGAATGGGTCGTCGAACTCCGTCCGCTGTTCGACAAGACGCTCGAGATGCTCGAGCGCGAATCGAACCCGCTGGTCGAGCGCGGACCTACATTCGGCCGCCGCGCGCTGAGCTAACTCCTCAGGCGCTCGATCGCCTGGGCGAGCGCGACGTAGAGCTTGCCCATATCCGACGACAACAAGGTAACCCCGAGCGGCGACCCATCGCGTTGCGCCAGGATCGTGCGCAGCATCGCCTCGAAATCGTGGATGTAGCGATTGACCTGCTCGCGGAAGGCATCGTCGTCGTCGTACAGCCGGGCGATCTCGCGCGCTTCACCGGCGTCGATCAGCCGGACCGCGCGCCGGGTGAACACACCGCGATCCCCCTTGAGATAGGCAGACCAGGCGCTGTCCGAGACTTCTGTCGAGAAGGACTTGGTGATGTCGATCGACGCGGAATTAAGCGCTTCGATCAGCAGCGAGACGCGGCGGGCGAAGCTGTCCTTGTCGGCATTCTCGCGCTCGGCACGGGCTCCCTCGATCCGGCTCTCCACCGCGGCAGTCGAATCGGCGATGGCGAGCATCTGCCGGGTCAGCCGTTCGGAGGTGCGCTGTGCCGCCTCGGCTGCGGCATCGCCTGCATCGATGATCGAGGCGATCTTATGTTCAAGCGCGACCGATGATGCACGTCGCATCGCCTCGGCACTGGCATTCTCCAGTGCCAGCGCCGCCTCCGGAATGACGGCCGCGAGCGTCTCGCGGGCCCGGTCGGCAGCGGCGCTTGCCGTGTCGCGAACCCGGAGCAGTGCTTCGACCAGGCGGGGCGCTGCTTCCTCGGCGAAGCGGTGCGTGCGGCCGATCGTTTCCTCGACCATCTCGCCCAGTGCATCGGCCTTGGTGCGGCCGCTGTTGAGCGTCTCGATCAGCTTGCTCGACAGCTTGTCGAGCGTGTCGCGCTGGCCGGCAATGACATGAGCGATCGCCTCGATCGCGTCGTGCGTGCTTTCCGCGGCGGTGACGAGGGCAAGCAGTTCCGGTTTCGCATCGCCGACCACCTGCCGGCTGTCGGCGATGCGGGCGTCGAGTCGGGCCAGGGCATCGGGCAGCGTCTCGTCGATCTCGCGTGCGGCGGCGTCGAGCGCGAGCAGCAGCCTTTCGGTCGTGTCGATCGCGGTGGTCGCGATGGCGTCGCCGGTCTTCAACGCCTCCGTCATCGCGTCCGCCGACCCGCCAAGCGCGCTGATCGACGCCGCAAGGGTCTGGGTACGGTCGATGCCCTGGGCATGAAGCGCGTCGAGCTGGCGCGATACCCGGGTAAGGCCGGTGTCGAGTTCGCCGATCACCATCTCGCTCGCGACTCGCTGCTCTCCGAGCCGCGCGGCGATCCGGTCGATGATCACCTCGATCGCGCCGATACGCGTGGCGAGAGCTTCCGCGCTGTCGCGGCTGACGCTGTCGAGCGCAGCCTGGTTGGTGCCGAGCATCGCCAGCATGGCCTCGCCCTGGGCGGCAATGCCTTTGCGGGCCTCGTCTACCGCATTGGCGGTGCGGCCGAGCAGACCATCGACGGCGGCCGACATTTCGCCGGTGACCGATTCGAGTCGCGTTCCGGCGGTCTCGCTGGTTGCTTCCATGCGCGTGATATGCGCGGCGAGCCGCTGGGCAGCGCCGCCCGCGACCGAATCCGCTTCACGTCCGCGCTCGGCGAGAGCGACGATCTGGGCGTCGAGCGCGCTGGCATGCTGGCCGGCGGAGATCCCGGTTTCATGGAGCAGCCGGGCCAGAGCCTCAGTTTCACGATGGGCCTTCGGTAATGTGGCGATCAGGACGCCGAGGTTGTTTTGCGTCGCGGCTGCTGCGGTCGCGAGCTGCTGGGCGCGCTCATCGGCGAGGTCGATCTGTTCCGCGACACCGTTGCCGATCTGGGCCAGCTTCGCCACTGCACCGTCGCCCATTGCCAGCAGGCTGGCGGTTTGTTCGGCGAGGTTGGCGCGGTTGGTCTCTATCGCCTGCGACAGGGCAGCGACCGTGCGTTCGAGGCTGGCCGCTTCGGCGCGCATGGCGCGGGCGGTGCGGCCGAAACGCTGCGCCTCGGCGGTGCTGGTGCGCAGGGCAAGCAGCATCAGGATGCCGATCAGGGCGGGGGGCACACACAGGGCAGCGATGAAACCGGTGAGTTCGATCGGCAGGGCGCGTTGCAGGCTCGGCCAGGCGAACCAGAGCATGCCGGCGATCCAGCCGAGCGATACCAGCACGCCGAAGGCGGGGATGACCCAGCGACCGCGCTGTGGCTCGGGCTCGTCGTCATCATAGTCTTCGATCGCCTGGCGAAGCTCGATCGGCTCCGCCTCGGCAGAGGACGGCATGGAGACATTCTCGTCAGGCGTAGCGCTGCCGCTACCCGGCCGAAGATCGATGATGCGCGAACCCCCGTTCATATCAGCTGTTTACCATGATTTCGGCCTGCGTGAAGCGAATAGCGAAACCTTGTCTTAAGTGCTGCCCTGTAGAAATACAGGCATGGCCTATGATCCTGGTGCAATCGATGCGACTCTGGCGGCGGCGGTGGGCGACGAGCCTCAGCTTATCGCAGAGCTGCGTGAAGCCTTTCTCGACGGCGTGCGACGCGGCCTCGACAATCTCGAGCGTGCCCGCGGCGCAGACGAATGGCGCAGCTCTGCCGCGCGTCTCAAGGGCCTCGCCGCGAGCTTCGGGGCGATCCGCCTGATGGCGATCGCGTCCGAGGCGGCCGATGCAGTGCCGCAGGATGTGAACCTGCTTCGCCGCCTGCGCCGGGCGGCCGAACGCCTCTGATCACAGACACCTTTGCCATTGGCGGTCGTTCCGCCTAACAGCCCAGCATGTTGGCCGGGCTGATTTTCGCGACCGAGGATGCCGATGACCGGCCCGGTACGCTTGCCGCGACCCTGCCGTTCGGCGGGCTGACCCTTATCGAGTTCCAGGCGCGACTGCTCGTAGCCGCCGGTGCGTCGCAGATCGTGCTCGTGATTGCGCGCCTGACGCCCGAGTTGCTCGGCGCGATCAACCGGATCGGACGGCGCGGCGCATCGGTCGACGCGGTGCGCACCGCAGCCGAGGCGATGGAGAAGCTGCACCCCTTGTCCCGCGTGCTGGTCGTCGCGGACGGCGTGATGACGACGGGCGACGTCGTGACGTCGCTTGCGGGCGAGAGTGCCGATGCCCTGCTCGTCACCGACGATCAGGGCGGGGGCAGCCATTTCGAGCGGGTCGGGGCGCTGACCGCGTGGGCCGGCCTGGCGTTGCTCGACCCGAAACGAATCGCCGAAGTGGCGGCGATGCCGAAGGACTATGATTTCCAGTCGACCCTGTTGCGGGTCGCGGCACAGGCTGGCCCGGCACAGGTTCGCCTGCCGGCTGGTGCGGCTGGCGGGGCGCACGGTATCGAACGCGATTCGCGCCGGCTGGCCGAGCGGGGCAAGGCGATCCTGTCGGCGCTCGCGCCCGTCCCGACGCCCTGGGCCGACCGGTTCGTGCTGGCGCCGCTCGCACGCCTTGCGCTGCCGCATCTGGTCGGGCGGAGCGTTCCGAGCATCGCGGTCACGGCGCTTGGCTTTGTGCTGGCGTTCGCCGGGTTTGCGGCCCTGTTCTTCACCTGGCCGCTCACCGGACTGGCGCTGACGATCCTCGCCCTGGCGGGGTTTACGGTCGGCAGCACCGCTTCGGCCCTGCGGGACGAGACGATCGAGCTCCGTATCCAGCACGGGGCGATGCTGGCGGTATCGGCCTTGGCGGCACTTCTGCTCGGGCGGGATTCGACCGCAGGCCTGATCGCCGCAGGTGGCGCGATCCTGGCGGCGGGGCTGGTCGAACGGGCGGGCAATGTCCGAATCCGCCGGCGCTGGTGGGCGAGCCCGGCCGCCTATCCGATGGTGATGCTGCCGTTTATCGCCCTGGGACAGCCGCTTGCGGCGCTGGTCGCGGCAGGACTCTACGCTTTTACGACACTTGGCGCCGCCATTGAGGCGTTTCGCGAAAAGCCTTAGGCTCGTCTTAACGACAAATCTCGTAGCAGAGGCGCATGTCGAGCGATGTTGGCGACATGGATGATGGCACCCGATGGGGAGTCGGCCGGCTGCTCGCTTGCGCGGCGGCAGCGGACCTGTGTGCCGACGAGAGGCTGGCGGTCACCATCGACGATTTTTTCCTGCCCGCCGAATCACGGCTCGACGAACGCTCGCGATCGGCGCTGGCGGGAGCGCTTGGCGGCCTCGTCGCCGCCGTCGAGAGCGCGATCAGCCAGCATGCAGCCCGCCTGCTCGCCGCCCGCGACTCACCTTTTCTGGCCGAGGCACTGGCGAGCAGCGGACCAGTGGTCCTGCGCCGGCTTGCCTCGTCCCGGCTGTTGCGGGATGGTGAACTGATGCGCGAACTGGTCGGCCGTGCCCGTCAGGAAGTGCTGACCGAGGCACTGCCTGTCGTCGCGCCGGAAGATCCCGACCGTGCGAGCTTGCTGGCGCGGCTGATCCAGAACCCTGACACCGTGGTCGCCGCCGCCGCCATGGCGTTACTCGCCGCCGAGAATCGCCGCCACGGCGATCCGGACACGGTGGCGAGAACCGACCTTCCGGCCGAACTTCATCATCGCCTGACCTGGTGGACCGCGGCTGCGCTCCGCGAGCATTTCATCGAGATGGCGGACGACAGCCTGCCCGTGTTCGACCGGGCACTGATCGACGCGGCAATGCGCAGCATCGGATCGCATGACGAAGGGGACCGACCCGAGGCGGTGGCGATGCGCCTCGCCGCCGCACTCGACGCGCGTGCCGACGAACTCGCGCCGCTGCTGGTGGAGACGCTGGCGGATCGGCGCCTGTCGCTGTTCGTCGCACTGATCGGCCATGCGCTGGGCCTGGAGTATGCCGACGCACGCGAGATCGTGCTCGAGCCTTCCGGCGATCGCCTGTGGCTTGTCCTGCGCGCGCTCGAGCTCGATCGTGAATCGATCGCCCGGATCGGGCTGGCATTGAGCGAAGCCGACCCGCGCCGGGACCTCGACAGCTTCGCCGAGGCGCTCGACGATATAGCCGCCACCCCGGCTGAAGATGCGCGTGCCGCACTCGCCCCGCTGTTGCTGCATCCGGATTATCGCAGCGCCATGCTTGCCCTGGCCCGAGGTTCACGGGCATGAACGTGACCGATCCGATGCTGCCTCCGGTGCGCGGGCTGGTCGATCGTTCCGGCCGGCTGGTCGAGGCCGACCAGCGGCTGATGGATCTCAACATCCGTGCGGGCGGCGGGATCGGTCAGCCGATCGCGATCCCGCAGATCGCGACACTGACCCGGCTCGCGCAGCGCCTTGGTATCCTCGTCTCGCGCGGCGTGGTCGCGGCTGATGGCGATGACGATGTCGAATTATGGGTGCGTGCCGAGCCGGAAACCCGCGGCGTTCGCCTGATGATCACCGGCTGGCGCAGCCGCTCCGCCTGGCACCCCGAGGCGACGCTGGGCGAACGCGAAGGCGATTTCCTGCGCAGCGCGGGCGACTGGTCATGGGAGACGGATTCGGCGCTGCGTCTCACCTTCCTGTCGATCAGCGCCGGCGCCAGGCATGGCTTCGATTCGGCGGCGATGCTCGGCCAGCCACTGACCCGCCTGTTCTCGCTGGGCGAAGACAATGAAGGATCGTTCCCGATCCTGGGCGGCCTTGCCATGCACCAGCGCTTCGACGGGCAGAGCGCGACGATCAGGGCGACCGGTCATCCGGTTCGCCTGTCAGCGACGCCACGCACCGATGCGGGTGGCGCCTTTGCGGGCTTTGTCGGCGCGGTGCACATGATCGACGAGACGCCAGCCGTCGCCCCGAAACAGCCCCAGGCGAGTCCGGAAAACCTCACCGATGTCTTTGCCGCGCGGCTCGACCAGGCATTGCGCAGCCCGCTTGGCCGGATCATCGCCAATGCCGACAGCATCAACGCCCAGTCGGAAGGGCCGCTGCGCCAGGATTATGCCGACTATGCTGCCGATATCGCGAGCGCCGGACGGCACCTGATGGGCTTGGTCGACGATCTCGTCGACCTCCAGGCGATCGAGCGTGCCGATTTCATCGTTGCAAAGGAGCCGCTCGACCTTGCCGATGTCGCGCGGCGCGCGGCCGGGCTGCTTGGCGTGCGCGCATCGGAGGCGCAGGTGCGGATCGACAAGCCGGCGCCGCTCGACGTGCTGCCCGCGACCGGTGAATTCCGCCGCGCGCTCCAGGTGCTGGTCAATCTGATTGGCAATGCGGTGCGCTATTCGCCGCGCGACGGCATGGTGTGGATCCGCGCCGAACGCGAGAACGGTGTCACCGCGGTGATCGTGGCGGATCAGGGCAAGGGCATCGCGCTCGAGGATCAGGCCCGCATCTTCGAGAAGTTCGAACGTGTCGATCCGCGCGAGCCGGGCGGCAGCGGTCTTGGGCTTTATATCGCGCGCAAGCTTGCGCGCGCGATGGGCGGTGACGTTACGGTCGACAGCGCGCCAGGGCAGGGCGCCCGGTTCGTGTTCACTTTGCCCTATCGGGAATAGTACCGCCGTCTGGCGCCGGCCCGCCGCCGAAACTGTGCGGATAATCCCCGGATCATCGGCCGATTGGATGATTCCCACGCAGTTGATCCACGACGGAACGAACCTGTTCACTGACAAGGTCGGGATTCTCTTCCGCGACAGGATGATGATTGTCCTTCGCGACGACGATCCTGCCGTTGGCCGAGAGGGATGCCAGCTTCGCTTGGGCCGCGGGCCATTCCGCTTCATATTTTTCCGGAATGCCCATTCCGCCCGTTTTGCCGTGCCGGATAACCACCAGCGGCCGGTTTCCGAACAGTCCCGGGACCAGCTTCGGACGGTCGGCCTCTCCAGTCAGCTCCCAACGATCGATCGCGTCACGCGTGTAGCTCGGCATTTGTTTAGACCAGACCGCGTCAAACTGGCCTCGTGTCTTCGGCGGCAGGGCATCGACCCAATCAGGCACCGCCAAGGGGAGCAGGATGCGTATAAAACCCAGATGCCAACCCGCCTGATATAGCGGATCCATCAGGCGCATTGACGTGAACTCGTCCGGACTGCCGCGAAACCACAGATCGGGTTCCGATCCGTCCACCATCACCATTCCTCCGACTGTCCCGGGCGAGCGGATGAAGAGCGCCAGCGCGATCAGGTTGCCACCCGACTCCGGCACCAAGATCAAGGGAGCATCAGCGTGGATTCTGGTTATTATTTGCCGCAGATCGCTGACCTGATCCGGCAGGCTCATCGGCCTGGCAGGCGCGTCGCTCCAGCCGAGGCCCGCGCGATCATAACTGCACGCCCTGGTGAATTTGGATATCCGGTCCTGCGCCGCATACATCGTCACCGACGGTGTGCCATCGCCGGAGATCAGCAGGACCGCAGGCGTCCCTTGCCCGACGCACCACAGATGGAGCCTGTGATCGCCAACCGATACGAGGCGGCCGGGATGAGGAAATAACTGACTGTCGCGGCGTTCCGCCCAGAATTCATAGGCGGACCCGGCAAGGACAACGCAACACAGGGCGATCGCTAAACGCGCTACAGTCTTCATGCTGCCTCTGGAACAAGGGAAACATGAGCGTTTCTCACAGGATCATAGGGCGGCACGATGGCCGATTCTGGCCGGTATCGTGTACGGGCCGAATTCCCTGTTCCGGGCGATTAACAGGGAAAATAACAGGGAATTTTTATTTTGCGTTGAATTCAGGAGGTCTTGCTCCAGAATTATTGTTATAACAACGCTCTATGGTGTACTTCCCTGTTATTCGGAACAGGGAATTGTCGCCCCGTAACAGGGAATTTCTGCTCGAACATGCAATCGGTCGCCGGCGATGAGAAGGAGCAGGACGATGCACCAATGATGCTCCGTACAGCCTTATCCTGCAGTAACCTTGCGGTCATTTGAATCGATCCGCCGAGTAGCGGGATCGATCAGCGGCGTCCGATCCGGATGATGACGATGCCGACGACCGCCAGCAATGCGCCCCAGAGGGCCCAGATGCGCTGGTCGATCATAAAGCTGGACGCCGGCCACTGGATGTAGCCGGTGCCCTGGCCGATCCACAGCAGCCCCATCAGCAGCACCAGGATGCCGAAGATGGTGACTGCCGCGCGCATCAGCGCTTGTCGACCGGCTGGTAATCGCGCTGCGTCGGCCCGGTATAGAGCTGGCGCGGGCGACCGATCTTCTGTGCGGGATCCGAGATCATCTCGTTCCACTGAGCGACCCAGCCGACGGTGCGGGCAAGGGCGAACAGCGCGGTGAACATCGTCGTCGGGAAGCCGATCGCCGACAGGATCACGCCCGAATAGAAATCGACGTTCGGGAACAGCTTCTTTTCGATGAAGTACGGATCGTTGAGCGCCATTTCCTCGAGGTGGAGGGCCACATCGAACACTGGATCGTTGACGCCCAGCGCGCCAAGCACTTCACGTACGGTCTGCTGCATCACGGTCGCGCGCGGATCGTAGTTCTTATAGACGCGGTGGCCGAAGCCCATCAGGCGGAACGGATCGTTCTTGTCCTTGGCGCGCTCGATATAATGCGGGATGCGATCGACGGTGCCGATCTCGCGCAGCATGTTGAGCGCCGCTTCGTTGGCGCCGCCATGCGCCGGGCCCCACAGGCAGGCGATGCCGGCCGCGATGCAGGCGAACGGGTTCGCGCCCGAAGAGCCTGCGAGACGGACGGTCGAGGTCGACGCGTTCTGCTCATGGTCGGCGTGCAGGATGAAGATGCGGTCGAGCGCCTTTTCCACCACCGGGTTCACGACATAAGGCTCGGCGGGGACGCCGAACGTCATGCGCAGGAAGTTGCCGGTGTAGGACAGGCTGTTGTCAGGGTAGAGGAAGGGCTGACCGACCGAATATTTGTACGCCATCGCCGCGATCGTCGGCATCTTCGCGATCAGCCGGTGGCTGGCGATCATGCGCTGGTGCGGGTCGGTGATATCGGCGGAATCGTGGTAGAACGCCGACAGGGCGCCGACGATGCCGCACATGATCGCCATCGGATGCGCGTCGCGACGGAAGCCGCGATAGAAGGTCGCGAGCTGCTCGTGCAGCATGGTGTGGCGGGTGATGGTGTAGGTGAAGTGGTTCAGCTCGTCCTTGGACGGAAGCTCGCCGTTCAGGAGGAGATAGGACACTTCCATGAAGCTCGACTGTTCGGCGAGCTGACCGATCGGATAGCCGCGGTGGAGCAGCACACCCTCGTCACCGTCGATATAGGTCAGCGCGGATTCGCAGCTTGCCGTCGAGGTGAAGCCGGGATCGTAGGTGAACATGCCCGTGTCGGCGTAGAGCTTACGGATGTCGATGACCTGGGGGCCAACGCTGCCGTCCATCACCGCATAGTCATGATTCCCGATATTGATACGCGATGTCGCGGTGTCGGTCATCGATCAGTCCTTTCTCGAACCCTAGGCAGCCATCCGGTCGGCGATGCGGCCCAGGCTCTCCTCGCGCCCGAGCAGCTCGAGCACGTCGAAAATCCCGGGTGACGTTTTGCGCCCGGTAAGTGCAGCCCGCAACGGCTGTGCCACCTGGCCAAGCTTCACACCCGCATCCTCCGCGACCCGGCGGACCGCGTCTTCGAGAGCCTCTGCATCCCAGTTGGCAACCGCGTCAAGAGCGGCATGCAGGCGCCCCAGCAGTGCAGGTGCGTCGCCGGAGACGAGCAATGCTGCATCGCCGTCCATTTCCAGAGGGCGAGTGCGAAAAAGAAAGGCCGCGCCGGACGTAAGCTCGTTGAGATTGGCCGCGCGCGGCTTGAGCGATTCCATGCTGCGCTGAAGCAATTCGGCCTGCGATTCGCTGATTTCTAAACCGAGTCGCGGGGCCACAAGCTCCGCCAGACGGGCATTGTCTGCACCGCGAATATAATGCCCGTTCAGGTTCTCGATCTTCTTCAGATCGAACCTACTTGGTGATTTTCCAACGTCGGCCAGGTCGAACCATTCGGTCGCCTGCTCACGGCTGATGATCTCATCATCCCCGTGGCCCCAGCCGAGACGGAGCAGATAATTGCTCAGCGCCTCGGGCAGGATGCCGAGTTCGTCGCGATAATATTCGACGCCGACAGCGCCGTGGCGCTTCGACATCTTGCCGCCGTCGCTGCCATGGATCATGGGGATATGGGCGTAGACCGGCTCCGGCCAGCCCATTGCCTTGATGATCGGCAACTGCCGGAAGGCATTGTTGAGATGGTCGTCGCCGCGGATGACGTGAGTTACGCCCATGTCGTGATCATCGACCACCACCGCGAGCATATAGGTCGGCGTGCCGTCGGACCGCAGCAGGACGAGATCGTCGATCTCTTCATTCTGCACGGTGACCGAGCCCTGGACCTGGTCGACGATTGTCGTCGCGCCTTCCTTCGGCGCCTTCAGCCGGACGACGAACGGCACGCCCTCGGGCGCCTCGGAAGGGGCGCGATCACGCCAGCGGCCGTCATAGCGCATCGGCTTGCCGGCAGCCTTCTGGCTTTCGCGCAGCGCGGTCAGCTCGTCGGGCGTGGCGTAGCAACGATACGCATTGCCTTGCTCGACCATCTGATAGGCGACCTCGGCATGACGCTTGGCGCGCTCGAACTGGAATACGGTATCACCGTCCCAGTCGAGGGCGAGCCACTTCATCGAGCTGATGATCGCGTCGATCGCCGGCTGGGTCGAGCGGGCCCGATCGGTATCCTCGATGCGCAGCAGGAACTTGCCGCCGTGATGGCGCGCGAACAGCCAGTTGAACAGCGCAGTGCGTGCGCCGCCAATATGCAGATAACCGGTGGGTGACGGCGCGAAGCGAGTCACCACTGCGGACGTGTCGGGCGTGCCGGTATCGGCCGCCGCGGTATCAGACCTTGCGCCCAAACGCGCTTGCTCCCAGACATGAAAATCGATGGCCAGTACAGCCGCCGAGGCCCCTAGCACGCGACCCCGTAGGCTTCAAATGGCGGCCGTTGGACACGTGCGCAAGGTGAAGGCGGCAATAGAGCTCTGGCTCGAGGCCGAACGCGACCAGCTTTTCCTCTGGGTGCCCGTCTCGTTCGGGGCGGGCATCACCGCCTGGTTCGTGCTGCCCGACCCTTCCTGGTGGTCGACGGCGCTGCTTTCTCTTGCGGGCGTGGCGCTGCTCGCGATCGCCATTGGGCGCGGCGGACGGGCAGGGCGTGTGGTGGCCGTAGGGGCGCTGCTCGCCGCCACCGGCCTCGCGCTGATCTGGTGGAGAGCGGCGAGCTCCGACGCGCAGGTACTGGCCCGGCCGGTGATCGCGACCTTCGAGGCACAGGTCGAGCGGGTCGAGCCGTTGCCGTCGCGGGATCTGGTAAGGCTCCGGCTGACGCCGGTCCGCGTCGTTGCCGTGCCCGCGCGACCGGTCCGGAAGGGCGAACGGCGCAGCGGCAAACAGGATGGACGCAAGCGGGAACTGCCGACGCTGCCCAAGCATGTCCGCGTCAATCTGGCCGAGGCGGATGTGCCGGGAGGGCTGTCGCGAGGCGCGACGATCAGGCTTGGGGCCCGGCTGATGCCGCCGCCCCAGCCGGCGGTGCCGGGGGCTTATGACTATGCCCGTGTTGCCTGGTTCGACGGGATCGGCGGCACCGGGCGCGGGTTCGGGCCTGTCACCATCGTCAGACCCGGAGCGTCGGGCGCGAGCGGCCTGCGGGAAAGGCTGTCGAAACATATCCAGGCGAGCGCGCCGGGTGGCGCCGGCGCCATCGCGGCGGCGCTGGCGACGGGGGACCAGGGCGGCATCTCGGAAGAGGATGCCGAGGCGATGCGGCGCTCCGGGCTTGCCCATCTGCTGTCGGTCAGCGGGTTGCATATCACCGCAGTGGTCGGCGCGGTCATGCTGCTGGTATTGCGCCTGCTGGCGCTCAGTCCGTGGCTCGCGCTGCGCTTTCGCCTGCCATTGATCGCCGCCGGAGCGGGAGCCGTGGCGGCGATCGGCTACACCCTGCTGACCGGCGCCGAGGTGCCGACGATCCGATCCTGCGTCGCCGCCCTGCTGGTGCTGGTCGCGATGGCGATGGGGCGGGAGGCGATCACCCTCAGGCTGGTCGCGGCGGGTGCGTTCATCGTGCTACTGCTCTTTCCCGAGGCACTGGCCGGGCCGAGCTTCCAGCTCTCCTTCGCCGCGGTGGCGGCGATCGTCGCGTTGCACGAGCATCCGCGGGTGAAGGCCTGGTTCGCGCCGCGCGAGCAGGCCTGGTGGCAGAAGTTCGGACGGACCTTGCTGTCGCTGCTGCTGACCGGCGTGGTGGTCGAGCTGTCGCTGATGCCGATCGCTTTGTTCCATTTTCACAAGGCCGGCATCTATGGCGCCCTCGCCAACATCGTCGCGATCCCGCTGACCACCTTCGTCACCATGCCGCTCGAAGCGCTGGCGCTGCTGTTCGACCTTGTCGGTATCGGCGCGCCCTTGTGGTGGCTCACGGCGCGCTCACTCGACCTGCTGCTGTGGATCGCCCATGCGACCGCCAGCATACCCGGATCGATCGCGGCACTGCCTGCGATGCCGGGCGGGGCGTTCGGGCTGATGGCATTTGGCGGGCTGTGGATCGCCTTATGGCGGACACGTTGGCGACGGCTCGGTACCGTACCATTCGCGATGGGCGCTGCCTGGGCGCTGACGACGCCGGCGCCTGACCTGCTCGTCACTGGCGATGGGCGGCATGTCGCCATTCGCACGCCGCGGAGTGGGCTCGCGCTGCTGCGCGAACGGGTCGGGGATTACACGTCGGACATGCTTGCCGAGAATAGCGGCGTGGATGGCGAGCCCTTGTTCCTGTCCGATCAGCCCGAGGCTCGCTGCAGCCGCGACCTGTGTCTGGTCGAGCAAAAGGCGGGCGGTCGGACTTGGCGAATCCTCGCAACACGGAGCGCCTATCTAGTGCCGGCGGGCGAGCTGATCGCGGCGTGCGGCACTGCCGATATCGTGGTCAGCGAACGCTGGCTGCCCGACGGATGTCGCCCGCGCTGGCTACGGCTCGACCGCGACATGCTGGCGAAGACCGGCGGGGTCGCGGTGACGCTTCGCACCGGCCATGTCGCCACCGTGCTGCAGCCGGGCGACCATCACCCCTGGCGGGTGACGGCGCCGGTGCCGGTCAGACGTAGCGGCGGAGCAGGCCGGCGAGCTTACCCTGCACGCGCACCTGATGCGGGGAATAGCGCTGCGGATCATAAGCGCGGTTCGCCGGATCGAGGCGGATCATCGCGCCTTCCTTCCGGAAATATTTGAGCGTCGCCTCGCTGTCGTCGATCAGCGCCACGACGATTTCGCCGTCGCGCGCTGTGTCGGCGCGGCGGATAAGGGCATAGTCGCCGTCGAGGATGCCGGCATCGACCATCGAGTCACCCGAGACTTCGAGCGCATAATGTTCGCCGCCGCCGAGCAGTGCGGCTGGCACCGCGAGCATCGACTGGCCCTCGAACGCCTCGATCGGGACGCCGGCCGCGATCCGGCCGTGCAGCGGGATCTCGATCACGTCGTTGGCAGGCTCGGGGATCTTCTTCACATTACCGGTAGGGGCGGGGCCGGCAGGGGCAGCCGCGGCGGCAGCAACGCTCTTGCGCGCGGCGACCTCGGGTCGTTCGGGCATGCGCAGCACTTCGAGCGCACGGGCGCGGTTGGGCAGGCGGCGGATAAACTTGCGTTCCTCCAGCGCGCTGATCAGGCGGTGGACGCCCGATTTGGACTTGAGGTCGAGCGCCTCCTTCATTTCCTCGAACGAGGGCGAAACGCCGCTCGCCTCGAGCCGGTCGTTGATGAAGCAGATCAGCTCGTGCTGCTTGCGGGTAAGCATCCCAATTCCTCCGTCGGAACAGACTGGGAACGTTTATGCAATGTTCCGCCGCTCTGTCAAGCCAAGGGTAGGATTTCCACCGGCTCGCCCGCATCGAGTGCCGGCGCGTTGGGTACGCGGACGATCAGGCAGTCGGCCCGGGCGAGGGTGAGGAGCATCGAGCTGTCCTGCGTGCCGGCGGCGAAGACATGGCCGTCGCGGGTGACGGCGCGCAGATAATCCTGGCGATGATCGTTCGCGGGCAGCGCATCGCCGAGGATCGCCGTGGCTGTCCGGGGAAAGGGATCGAGCGCGCCGGCCATGGTGGCGATCAGCGGGCGAAGGAACAGAAAGGCGGTGACGAAGGCCGAGACCGGATTGCCGGGCAGGCCGAGCACGACCGTGTCGCGCAGCCGGCCGGCCATCATCGGCTTGCCGGGGCGGAGTGCGATCCGCCAGAAATCGATGCTGCCGCCCGCCGCATCGAGCGCCGGGCGGACCAGGTCATGATCGCCGACCGAGGCGCCGCCGGTGGTGACGAGGATGTCGGCGTCCACTGCGGTGAAGGCTGCTGTGATGGTGTCTAGCCGGTCGGGCAGGATGCCGAGATCGATGATGTCGACCGGCAGATCGGCGAGCTGGGCGGCAATCATTGCCCCGTTCGATTCAGGCAGCGCCGCCTCGGTCAGGGCGCTGCCGGGTGCGACGAGTTCGTCCCCGGTCGCGACGATCGCGACACGCAGCCGGCGGCATACTGGGAGGGCGCCATGCCCGCCGGTCGCCGCCACGGCGATGCGCGCCGGGGTGAGACGCTCACCCCTGGCGACGAGCAGATCGCCGGTGGAGAAGTCGAGGCCCTTGCGGCGGACGTTCCGGCCCCGGGCGCGTGGCCCTTCGCCCGACAGCGTCATCCGGTCGCCGTCACGTGCGGCCTCTTCCTGGATCAGCACGGTATCGGCGCCCTCGGGCATCGCCGCGCCGGTGAAGATCCGGACCGTCTCGCCCGCGGCGACAACGCTGGAGAACGGGCTGCCGGCGGCGCTCTCGCCGATCACGGTAAATGGGCCGGGCAGGTCGGCGAAGCGGATCGCATAGCCATCCATCGCCGACAGGTCGCTGACCGGCTGAGTCCGCACGGCCATGATATCGGCCGCTGCCCAGCGACCGGCCGCGCTGCGGATCGGCACCGTCTCGGCCTCTACCGGCACGGCAAGGGCGAACAGGCGTGCCTGGGCTTCGGCGACGGGAATCAGGGGGGAGCGGGGTGGTTGGGTCACCCGCCCTCACTATCCGGCCGGAAGGGTCGGGTCGAGAGACCGGTCGCGCTACCCAAGTCGGGCGGTGATGCTATGCTCCGGCAGAGCTTGGCAAGATGAGGGTGAGAGCATGCGGTTCCTGAGCGGTCTCGGCCTATGGGCATTGTCTTTGCTGGCATTTGTGCCGGCCGGCGCCGAAACCATCGCCTTTACCGGTGCGCGCGTGATCGACGGCACGGGCAAGGCGCCGATCGCAAATGGAGTGGTGGTCGTAACCGACGGCAAGATCGTCGCCGTCGGCACCAGGGCACGCACCCCGGTCCCTGCCGGTGCCACCCGGATCGACGTGACCGGCAAGACGATCATGCCCGGCATCGTCAATGCGCATGGCCATCTGTTCTTCGACGCCAAATCGGCCGTTCCGGCGCGCACCCAGTTGACCGATCAACTTGCGCTCTATGCCCGGTACGGCGTCACCACCGTCTATAGCCTGGGCGATGACGGGGTGGAGACGGTGAAGCTGCGCGACGAGTTGCGCACCGCGCCCTTCGGTCCCGGCATGGCCCGGCTCTATGTCTCCGGCCCGGTGCTGACCGCCAGGACCGCCGAGGAAGGCCGCGCGACCGTGACGGCCAATGCGGCACGGGGCGTCGACATCATCAAGATCCGCCTCGAAGGGCCACCCGACGCGCCGATCCGCACCCCGGCCGTCTATGGCGCGATGATCGACCAGGCGCATCTCGACAAGCTGCGTATCGCCGTCCACATGTTCACCGCCGACGAGACCAAGGGTGTGGTCGATGCCGGCGCCGATATCCTGGCCCACAGCATCCGCGATCGTGATGCAGATCCGGAACTGATCGCCGCGATCAAGGCCAACGGCGTGGGCTATATCCCGACCCTGACCCGCGATCTTTCCGTGTTCGTCTATGAATCGACGCCCGATTTCGTGAGCGATCCCTTCTTCACCAAAGAGGCCGCCTATCGCGAGCCGCTTCAGCCGCTGCTCGACCCGGAGGCGCAGGCGAAAGTGAAGGCGAGCGCCAGCGCGCAGGCGATCAAGCCGGCGCTCGAACAGGCGAAGCGTAACCTGAAGCTGCTGTCCGATGCCGGCGTCCAGATCGCCATGGGCACCGACACGGGGGCGCCGACCGGGCGCTGGCAGGGCTATTTCGAACATCTGGAGATGCAGATGATGGTCGAGGCCGGGATGACCCCGGCAAAGGTGATCTTCGCTGCAACGGGGGGCGCGGCGAAGGTGATGCGGATCGACGATATGGTGGGCACGCTGCGACCGGGCCGTCAGGCCGACCTGCTGGTGCTCGGCGCCAACCCGCTGGCCGATATCCGCAACACGCACAGCCTGGAGCAGGTCTGGATCGCAGGACGCAAGCTGGACTGACATCTCCGATAGCGACTCGGGTTTTCCGTTTTTGTTTTTTCTTCCGCTGTTATGTTGGATTTCAAGGCAGTTTTCCGACGTGTTGCCAAGCGGTTGGGAGTATTTTCCCTGTTATGCGTAACAGAGGAAAAACGGCGCCATAACAGCGGGAATTAATGCCGATCCTGCGATGATTTTCCGCTGTTCGGCGGCGGTGAATCCTCGAACATTTCTGTGACGGTGAGCGACTATCTGGCGTGTCAACGATTTCAAAGAGCGATGGCGAGTTGTGCGCGTGTTTCGCGTGCCTTTGAATTGAGTCTGACGAGGAGTTTTCTTGCAAGGGCGATGCGGACGACCATTTTTGGTTTTCCCTGTTGGGTTGAGTCGTTGATGGAAGTCGTTCAGGGTCGGGTCGAACTTGCGGGCGATATTGGCGACGAGGAAGAGGATGGTGCGGACGGAAGCCCTTCCGCCTCGGACGGGTCGG
>NZ_JBFUHB010000017.1:0-93609 GCF_056402595.1 Sphingomonas sp. P3_C6 | reverse complement strand
TCGCCGGGCTGATCCCGTGGCGCCGGCACACATCCGTTGTCGGCATGCCGGCCTCCTGCTCCTTCAATATCCCGATGATCTGCTCTTCGCTGAACCTGCTGCGCTTCATCCGTCCGACTCCCTTCGCGTCGGACTCTACTTATCCTCGGTCACATTTCAGGGGAGCACGTCATGTGGGTTAGTGATTAGTTACAGTCGCCGAAAAATTGATAGGACGCTAAAAAAAATAGACCTCAGTGGCGCTACTGACGTGGCTGGATTGGTTGCTGCGTACGCAGATATGACGGCCGCGCTCGACATCAACGGGATCGCGGCCGGCGCTGAAGCGCGTATACAGGAGGCGATTGAGGCTCGGGATGCTGCTGAGCTTCTAAAGTGGTATGAAAACAAGAGTTCAGTTCTGCAAATTGCGGCGGCCGCGAAGGGTACGAATAGGCGAAGCTTCGAAGATTGGCTCGTGCGCGCGCTGCGTAATGAGACCGGGGCGGAAATTCGGTCCGCGCTGATTCCCATCCTTCCGGTTATCGCGCCTGCTTGAGTGAGTTGCGAAGCAGCAACTGCGTTATTATCGCCGAGGGCGCGCATTTATCGAACACGTTTTTTGGCTGGCTCCAATTAGCGATGCGGCTGCTTGCTCAGGGGCAGGAAGTTGAGTTGATCTCCGTCGTCTTGACGCTGCTATAGCCCAGCTCGCGCTACAGGTTGAAATGCCGCCCTTTCCCCGGCTGATACTCGACAGCGAACGGGTAGCGTAAATCGTGGAAGCGAAAGCGCCGATATTCGACGCCTGCCTCCTGCGCGCGAATCTGAGTTCCGGCGACAGTGCGTTCCATTGCCGGAGCGTAGGCGTTATGGCATCCCGTCTCCGAAGAACTGAATGTGCTATCGCCGTTATTCTTAGTAGTTACTCCGTGATCAACCAAAAGGTATATGTTGCACCAGGCACGGATGAGCTTGTCTTATTCAAAACCTGAACAACAATTTCTCGGTTGATGGTAGTGTTGTGTGCTGCAACGAATTGGAGTCCGCTTGAAGAAATGCCATTGTCTGYCGGAATAATTGCTATGGGTTTTTTGAGATTCCGCGAAATAAATGTACTATAGGCATAAAAGTTCGCCGATGCTCCAGCGGCTAGAGAGGGCACGGGAATGCTAACTAGCGTCCGTTTGGAAACGGACGCAGCACCAACACCGCCGCCGTAGTTGGCTTCGCCTTGTATCGAGGACAGCACGGTCGGGGCACCCTGTGTTTGCGTGTAGAAGGGAACACTTATCTGATTGTTCGTGCCAGCATCTCGAATGCGCGTGACGATGTTCGGCCCCGGCAGAGCGCCGCCGGGCGCGCCAGCCTGGTCGATCGCAAGGCCGACCGAAATGCGGTTGTTGAAACCGGCAAAATAGCCGACCGTGGCGTTACCGTCAGTAGCCTGACCGTTGGATGATGCGGACCCCGCGAGGTATGGTAGCGAGAGGGTCGAACTGGTCCCGGTCGGGCTATCGGTCGGACTATATCCAGCGTAGCACCAATGGATATCAACGGCAGTCGTCTCCACCAGATTGCCATTCGAATAGATGCATGATCCGCCTGCTTCATTCGTGAATGCCTGTCCGGTTACGCGAATATTGGCCTGGCCAAGTAAATTATTAGGGGAATTGAAATATATGGGAAACCTGGCGAAGATTGTATTAAACTCCGCGTTGATCGCAGCCAGTGTTCCGGCTTGACTGGGGCCGCTATCGAGATAGAGACCATAGGTCATTATGTCGGCAGTGTTGACCTGAACATTGATGTTTTGGGGCGCCCGCGCGCCGTTGGTCCCGTCAAATGTCGCGGTCAAACGAACACCAGCATTCCAACCCACCATATATTTCACATAGATGTCGATACGCGACCCACCTTGGAGTGAAAAAGCATCGCACGTCGCACGGTCGGCGGCCGACCAGGAGGACGGGTAGCCAGGAAAGCTGAACGCTGAGGTGGTGCTCGGCGAGTAGAGACCGCCAAGCCGGACCGTGTTGAGGCCGAAATTTACACTGGCACCGCGAAGATCCATCACAATTCCGCAGCTGGACGCGTTCGTGAAACGCAGGCTGGCGCTGTCGTCCATAAGGATATCGACAGGAAAGGTGAGGTTCCACGCACCGCCCAGTACATAGCTCCCGCGCGGAATGCAGATGGCACGGCCAAGCGATACGGCGCTTGCCGTCGCGGCGTTAAATGCGGCCAAGTCGTCGGTGCTGTTATCGCCTTTCGCATTGTAATCCAGAACATTGATGCAGTTGCTGGCGCTATTTTGGACGCTAAGTGCAACAGCGCCGGTCAATACGGAGTTCCGCGCGGCCGTCCACGCTTCGGCCGTTGCGACGCCCGGGACGATCAAGAACGCTGCCAACAGTCCGATCAGGAAATCACGCACGTATCGATACCCCGAGTCTGAGCAACACTGAAACATCGATAACTGAAACGTCAGGTTCCGGCGACGACGCATTCAATTGCTGGAACGTAGGCGTTATCGCCTCCGATCACCGAAGAACTGAATGCGCTACGACCGTGATTCCGGGGGCATTGGCGAGAAGGGGTCAGGCCAGACGTCACCGTCAGCCGTCAAGGATCGATCGACGCCGCGCGGCTGAGCTTATCCCCAAGTGAAAAAAAGGGCCAGGTGCGGTCTCCCGCACCCGGCCCCATGTCATCCCGAAAACCCTACCCCTCAGAGCCCAAACGACAACCGCGCATAGCCAAACTGTCCCGGCACATCATAAGTGGTCGGGTCGAAGTTGGCGCTGTCACAGGTGAAGCAGGCCGGGGGATCGCGGTCGAACACGTTGTTCACCCCGATCGTCAGCCGCGCGCGGTGGTCCATCCAGGCGGGCGAGAAATACAGCTGCACGTCGCCGTACAGCACCCGGCCCATGGTGTGCACGCCATCCCGTTCCGCCACCTTGCTGATGTAGCGGCCGGTGAAGGACGCGCCGAAGCTCTGCGCCGACCAGTCGAGCGTCGCATTGGCCTTGAAGCGGGGATAGGCCTGGTCGGGGCTGCCGCGTTCCGTGCCGGCGAATTCGAGCGTCGGGGCGCCGAGATCGGCGGGCGGCAGGACATTGTATTTCAACAGCCAGGCGGCGTTGACCGCCAGGCCGATCGTGCCGTTCGCCACATCGCGCGAGCGGACGTTGAACGAGGCGTCGATGCCGTCGGTCTCGATCGCATTGAGGTTGAGCAGCCGGCCGTTGATGCCCGCCACCGCGCCGCTGCCGGTGCGGCGGACGGCCGCGCAGCTGATCGGATCCGCATTGAACGCGCAGCGCGTGAGCGTGAGCGTGGCGGGGACCGAGTCGATCGCGTTCTTCAGGCTGATCTTGTACCAGTTGACCTCCAGGCTGAGCGCGCTCGCCCAGCCGCCGCGCGCCCAGGCCGGGCTGTACACACCGCCCGCCGTCCAGGTCTTCGCCGTTTCCGGCTTCAGCGCGGTATTGCCCTGGGAGAAGACGCCGAGCTGCCCGCCGACCGGCTCCGCATAGCTGCCATTGGCGGGGACGCCGTTGGCGATGCAATTGGCCTTCACCGTCGCGTTGGTCTGGAAGAAGCCGCCGGGCGCGCTGGTGCAGGGATCGTCGATCGTCGCGTCGAAGCGCGACGGGCCGGCATACAGCTCCCCGATGCTCGGCGCGCGCAGGCTTTCGGCGTAACCGCCGCGCAGCAGCAGGTCGGCGACCGGCTTCCACAGGCCGGAGGCGGTGTAGGTCGTGTTGCTGCCGAAGGACGAATAGTTGGAATGGCGGACGGCGCCGTCGAGCTCCAGCTTTTCGAAGAAGGGCTGGTGGCTGAGGATGGGCACGCGGATTTCGCCGTAGAGCTCATCGACGTTGAAGCCGCCGCGGGCCGGGCTGGTCGGCACGTCGGCGCCGAGGCCGGCGACGATCAGCGGATCGGGATCGTAGCTCGCCTGCTGATCGCGATGTTCGTAGCCGATCGCCACCCCGACCGGGCCGGCGGGCAGATCGAACAGGTCGCCCGACAGGTTGGCGGTGAAATCGGCGAGGCGCTGGTTGCTCTTGTCGCGTTCGTCGAAGGTCACATAGTTGAGCATCGGCTGCGTGATCGAGCCGGCGCCGCCGAAGATGTTGAAGGGCACGCACGCGCCGGTGCAGGCCGAGACCGGGCCGAGCGCGCGGGCGAGGTTGGCGGCGTTGAGGTTGCCGGTGAAGAGCTGATGCGCGTCATTGTTGCCATAGACGCCGTTCACGTCCCAATACCATTTGTGATCGCCGACATGGAAGGAACCGTCGAAGGTGACGGTGGCCGACATGGTATCGACATTCTGGGTGAAGGTGCGCTGCCCGCCCTCGACGAAGCGACGGCGGATGGTGGAGTAGTTGGCCGGCGTGCCGTCCGCGCCCGACGACAGGGTGACGCCGAACGGGTTGTACGGGTTGGTGGCATCGACCGAGATGGTGTCGAGCAGGTTGCCGTTGCCGGCGTCAGGCCCGACGAACAGCGGGAGGAAGGCCGCCAGGGTGGTCGAATGGCGGTGGTTGTAGACCAGCTTCACCCGCATGTTGATGTTGTCGGTCAGTTCCTGCTTGAAGTTGAAGAAGGCGCCGTAGCGCTCCGACGGGGTGAGCAGGTAGTTGTACGGCGCGAAGTTGAAGCTGTCCGTGCTGGAGGAATAGTTGCGGAAATCGGCCGGATAGGTGGGGCGGCCGACGACCGGCGCGCGCAGGGTGAGGCTCTGGCCGAGCACGTCGAAGCGGCCATTGGGGATCGCGCTGGAGCAGCCGCCCGAGGCGCAGCTCGTGCCGCCGGGGCTGGGGAATTGCGAGATCGCGCGGTCGCGGGTGCTGACCGCCTCCTGCTTCGAATAGCTGGCGCCGAACACGGCCGAGGTGCCGCTGCTCGGGGACTGGATGCCGTAGCTCGCCTCGTAATTCTGGGTGTGGCCGTCACCCTGGCGATAGGTGCCGAACTGGGCCGAGGCCTTGAGCCCGACCTGCCCCTGTTTGGTGATGATGTTGACGACGCCGGCGACCGCATCCGACCCGTAGAGCGGGGAGGCGCCGGATTGCAGCACCTCGACACGCTCGATCATGTTGGTGGGCAGCTCGTTGAGGTCGACCGAGGCGGGGATGCCGCCCGCCGCCGAGCCGTTGACGAAGCGCAGGCCGTCGACCAGCACGAGCGTGCGCTTGGCGGCGAGATAGCGCAGGTCGATCTCGGCCGAGCCCGAGCTGACGCCGGTGCCGTCGGGCGGGCCGCCGATATTGCCGGCATTGTTGACCTTGGTATTGAGGCCGCCCGCCGCGCTGGGCAGGCGTTGCAGGACGTCGGCGATGGAGCTGAGGCCGGTGCGGGCGATGGCGCTCTCATCGACGGTGACGACGGGCTTGTCCTGGTCGAGCGGGCTGCGGCGAATGCGCGAGCCGGTGACGACGATATCGTCGTCAGCGGTCGCGGTGCTGCCGGCGGGCGTGTCCTGCGCCTGGGCCGGAATGGCCGAGAAGCCCGTAATGAATGCCAGCGATGCGATGCCGGCAAGTTTCCCCAATTTGATCTCGCGCATGTTTCATCTCCTGAACCAAGCCGTCGAGACATCCCCCCATTGTCTTTTTGCTGTCACGCAGGGGAACCCAAGCGAAGGATACTGGCAAGAAAAGATGGCGCGATTGGCGGGTTTATTGCTCGATTATTGCGGGAGCGTGCTTTGCGGGAGACAGTCGCGGCGGGGAGCCGGGAGTTCAGCCGCCTTGCGCATAGGCCTTGACCAGATCGAACAGGAAATCCCGCCCGACATAGACGGACCGCACCTCCCGCCGCTCGTTCAGGCCGTGCGTGCCATTGCCTTCCGGGTCGCCCCAGCCGACCGGCACGCCATAGGTCGGGATGCCGATCGGCGCGACATAGGTGGCGTCGGTCGCGCCCGTCATCATCACCGGGATGAGCGGCGCGCCCGGATAATAGCGTGCGACGAGCTTTTCCGCCGGGGCCATGATCTTCGGGTCGAGCGGCGGCGGGACGGCGACCGGGCGGAGGCGGCCGACCAGGGTGACCTTCGCCTTCGCATCGCCGACCGCCGCGATCAGCGCGGCGCGGGTGGTGTCGGCATCCTCGCCGGGCACGACGCGGCAATTGATCGTCGCCTTCGCCCGTTGCGGCAGGGCGTTGGCGGCATGGCCTGCCTCCAGCATCGTCGCCACGCAGGTGGTGCGCAGCATGGAATTATAGGTGCGGTCGGCCGAGACCGTCGCCTCCGCCGCGCGATCGGCCGGGTTCTTCGCCAGCGCGGCCATGGCGTGGCCTACAGCGTCGTTCCGGGCGGCGCCTTCCTTCGCGAAATAGGCGCGGGTGGTGTCGTTGAAGCGGATCGGGAAGGTGTAGGCGCGCACCTTCGCGATGGCATCGGCCAGTTCGTAGATGGCGTTGTCGTCGATCGGGGTGGAGCTGTGGCCGCCGGGGTTGGTCGTTTCCAGCTCGAAGGTGCGGTTGGATTTCTCGCCGACCTGGATCGACTGGGTGACGACCTTGCCATGCCCGTCGGTGCGGCCGCCGCCGCCCTCGTTGAGCGCGAATTCGGCGGCGATCCAGTCCGGCTTGTTCTCGGCCAGCCATTGCGCGCCGTTCATGCGGGCGCCGGATTCCTCGCCGCAGGTGAGCGCCATCTTGATCGTGCGTTTCGGCTTGTAGCCCTGCTGCTTCAGGCGGATCAGCGTGTCGACCCAGACGGCGACCATCGCCTTCATGTCGGAGGTGCCGCGGCCGTAGAAATAGCCGTCCTCCTCGATGAATTTATAGGGATCGCGCGTCCAGTCCTCGCGCCGGGCATTGACCACGTCGAGATGGCCGAGCAGCAGCATCGGCTTGGCGGCGGGCGAGGTGCCGGGCAGCTGCGCGACGAGGCCGCCGTCGAGCGGGAAGCCGTCGACCTTGAACAGGGTGACCTGATTATCGGCATAGCCTGCTGCCTTGAGCCGGGCGGCCAGTTTCTCCGCGGCGGCGGTGCAGCTGCCGGTGGAGACGGACGTGTCTGTCTCGACCATCTCCTTGTAGAGATCGCGGAAGGCGAGCTGGTCGGGGCGGGGGGCTGCCGTCTGCGCGCCGGCCTGGGTGGCGAAGAGGGCGAGCGCGGTGGCGGCGGCTGTGGCGAGCGGATTCATGCGGTGTCCCCCGGGTGTCGTGCGGGAGGCTAGGGGGGCGGTTTGGGGGGAGTCAAACGCTTCTCGGGGTGGTGGAGCGGCGTTTGCGGCCTTCCACCCTTTTCGCTTTCCCACGTTCGTTCCCGGCGAAGGCCGGGGCCCAGCTGGGGGACGATAATGGCGGGCCGTTGCGTTTCGTTACGGCGACCTTCCCAACTGGGCCCSGGCCTTCGCCGGGGAGCGGGAAGGAAGGGGCGCGCGCTGTCGCGTCGTGACGCTCGGATCGGCGCGTGGCCCGCATAAGGGCGGCGTAAAGAGCGGCCGGGGTTGGACACATCCCCGGCCGCTCCCTGCTGTGGCGATCGTGTCGTTCCTGGAGCTCCCTAGCCGATCCAGTTGCGACGCGACCCCGCAGGCACCTGTCCCGCCTCGGCGAGTTCCGTGAGCTTGACGAATTCCTGCCGCCAATAGCCGTCCGGATTTCCGGCGAGGCGGCGGATATCGGCATAGGCGATGTCGCCCAGCCGGGTGTCGCCGCGCAGCTTTTGCCCGAAGGCGGCGACCGCGGTGGCGAACGCCATGTCGCCCTGCGGCAGGGCGCGGGTGGCGAGCTGTGTCGCGGCGACCGGGCGTTCGATCAGACGGGAGGTGTCGCCGTCCGGCAATTTGTAGCGCAGGCGTACGAACGCCATCTCGCCGTCCTTCTTGCCTGCCGCGGTCGCGCGGCGGTTGTCGGTATAGCGGCGGTCGGACAGCCAGCCTTTCGTGCCGGCGGGGACGACCTCGTAGATCGCGGTGACCTGATGGCCGGCGCCGATGTCGCCCGCATCGACTTTGTCGTTGTCGAAATCCTGTTCGGCCAGCGCGCGGTTTTCGTATCCGATCAGGCGGTACTGGCTGACATAGGCGGGGTTGAACTCGACCTGGACCTTCACGTCCTTGGCGATGGTGAAGAGGGTGGAGGACAGCTCCTCCGACAGGACCTTCTTCGCCTCCATCGCGCTGTCGATATAGGCATAATTGCCGTTGCCGAGATCGGCGATCGATTCCATCAGCGAGTCGTTGAAATTGCCCTGGCCGAAGCCGAGCGTGGTGAGGGTGATGCCGTCGTCGCGTTCCTGCTCGATCAGCTTTTCCAGCGCCTTCTGGTCGGTGATGCCGACATTGAAGTCGCCGTCCGTCGCGACGAGGATGCGGTTGACGCCGTTCTTGATGAAATGCTCGCGGGCGATGGAATAAGCGAGCTGCAGCCCCTCGCCGCCGGCGGTCGAGCCCCCAGCGCTGAGCTGGCCGAGCGCGTTCCTGATCTCGGCCGGGTCGCTGGTGGAATCGAGCACCACGCCGGCCGCACCCGCATAGACGACGATCGCGACCTTGTCCTCGCGGCCGAGATTGTCGGCGAGGGTGGAGAGGGCGGATTTGACCAGGGGCAGCTTGTCCGGCTCGTCCATCGACCCCGAGACGTCGACCAGGAAGACGAGGTTTGCGGCCGGGCGGCGGTCATAGGACAGGTCATAGCCGCGCAGGCCGATGCGCAGGATCTTGGTGTCCTGGTTCCAGGGCGACTGGGCGACGTCGGTGGTTACGCTGAACGGCGCCTCGCGGTCCGAGGGCAGGGGATAGTCGTAGCGGAAATAGTTGATCATCTCCTCGGTGCGGACCGCATCGACCGGCGGCTTCTGGCCCTGGGTGAGGAAGCGGCGGACATTGGCATAGGCGCCGGTGTCGACATCGACCGCGAAGGTCGAGACGGGCGCGTCCGCGACCATATGCACGGGTGAGATGGCGTTGGGCTTGTAGGTCTCCCCGCTGGTGTCGGCCGCGACCGCCTCGTCGGCGCTGCCGGTTTCGTAGCTGGGGGTCGAATAGCTGTTGCTGTCGGGCTTTCCGCAGCCCGCCAGCAATGCTGCCATCGCCACGCCGCACAGGATCGATTTGGACTTCATGACATGCTCCCTAGCTCGGCTCGCCTTATTTGAGCCACATTGTGGCCATGTTTGTGTCATGGCTTTTCGGGTCTGGCAAGCGTTTTCCTATCTCATCGGAGGGGATTTGTTTTTGGCAGAAAACCGCGCATTCTTAGAGGGTGTGGGGTAATGGATTCGATCTGCCAAAATATCGGTCGACAAGTGCGGTCGCTCCGCTAGCATCCGGACCATGGCGAAAATTACCACGTATGCCGCATTTTGGCCTTATTATCTGCGCGAGCATGCAAAGCCGGAGACGCGGCGGCTGCACTATGCCGGGACGGTGCTGACCTTCGTCTTTCTCGCGGTCGCGCTGGTGAAGGGCGGCTGGTGGTGGGCGCTGGTACCGCTCGCCGGTTACGGCTTTGCCTGGGCCGCGCATTTCGGGGTGGAGAAGAACCGGCCGGCGACCTTTACCTATCCGCTCTGGTCGCTGTTCAGCGACTATCGGATGTTCTTCCTGTGGCTGATTGGGCGGCTCGGGCCGCATCTGCGCGCGGCGGGCGTGGCCTGATCAGAGGGCGGAGAGGATGTCCGTGCGGGCGAAGTCGTCGCCCTTGAACAGCAATGGTTCGCCGGTCGCCTTGGCCAGGGCGTAGGCGAAGCAGTCGCCGAAGTTTAGATCAGCGGCGTGGCGCGTTCCTCGGCCATATTTTCGATAGCCATCGTTCGCTATCGTTGCGATCTCCTTGGTGACGGCTTCAATCACCACATCGAAGCGCGTCAGCAAGATTTCCGCACCCTCCCTGATCTGCGCGTCGCCGCCACGTGTCGTCACGACCGTAAGTTCAAGCCAGGAGCCGGCCGACATACTTATTGTCGGTGCAACAGACATGGCTTCCAGGAAGGATCTGGCCTCGGGCTCGTTTCGCAAGATGGCGATGATCGCCGACGTGTCGACGATCACTTTGGCAGGCCGTACTCGTCGTAGAGCATCGCGCCGTGTGTAATCGACAATTCCTGATCGGCAAATTCTGGCTTCCAATGGTCACGCAAGCCGCGGGCCATTTCCAGCATCTCGTCCACGGTCGCGCGACGTTGCGGCTGCACGCTGCGCGCCTTTCGCTCCTGCAGGGCGATGCGCACGGCCTGGGTGACGCTTTCGCCCATCTCGGCGGCAAGCTCCCGCGCCAGGCGGACCGTCTCTTCGTCCTTGATGTTGAGCTGAACGCCCATGTTTCTACCTCCGACGTGAAAATTTCTACCATGGTCGCCACCGGGCAACAACGGCGAACTTGGCGCGTCGATGATTCAGCTTGCTTGCCCACCACGTAATCGCACGCCATCTAGGCCCCATGCACACTGCTCCCAACACGCTCGCCCTCATCGGCAATACCCCGCTCGTCCGCCTGAAGGGGCCAAGCGACGCCACCGGCTGCGACATCTTCGGCAAATGCGAGTTCGCCAATCCCGGCGCCTCGGTGAAGGATCGCGCTGCGCTGTTCATTGTCGAGGATGCGGAGGCGAAGGGGCTGATCCAGCCGGGCGGCACGATCGTGGAGGGTACCGCGGGCAATACCGGCATCGGGCTGGCGCTGGTCGCCAACGCCAAGGGGTACAAGACGATCATCGTCATGCCCGAGACCCAGAGCCGCGAGAAGATGGACACGCTGCGCGCGCTCGGCGCCGAGCTCGTGCTGGTGCCGGCCGCGCCTTATTCGAACCCGGGGCATTTCGTGCACACCTCGCGGCGGATCGCCGAGGAGACGCCGAACGCGATCTGGGCCAACCAGTTCGACAATATCGCCAATCGCCGCGCGCATATCGCCGGCACGGCGGAAGAGATCTGGAGCCAGATGGAAGGGCGGATCGACGGTTTCACTTGTTCGGTCGGCACCGGCGGTACGCTGGCGGGCGTCGGGCTTGGGCTGAAGGCGAAGGACGAGAGTATCTGCATCGCGCTGAGCGATCCCTATGGCGCTGCGCTGTACGAATATTATGCCCGTGGCGAACTCAAATCGGAGGGCAGCTCGGTCGCCGAGGGAATCGGGCAGGGACGCATCACCGCTAATCTGGAAGGCGCGCCGGTCGATACGCAATTCCGCATCTCCGACGCCGAGGGCATGGACTGGGTGACGCGGCTGCTCGACGAGGAGGGGCTGTGCCTCGGCCTGTCTTCGGGCATCAACGTCGCCGGCGCGGTGCGGCTCGCTAAGGAGCTTGGCCCGGGCAAAAGGATCGCGACGATCCTGTGCGATACGGGCTTTCGCTACCTCTCGACGCTGTACAATCGCGCCTGGCTCGAGTCGAAAGGCCTGATCGTTCCGGAGCGGCTGAAGCGCGAATAGAAATGTCTCTCCCGCTAAGCGGGCAATTGACGTTTGAACATAGCGGGACTGATGCCCAACGGGCAGTCTTCGGAAGGGCTCGGTGCGGTCCCGCAGGGCTGTTGCGGCCGCTGATCCGCTGGCGTCGAGATCGGCGCAGTACCGCATTGAACCGGTGGGAACCGATGCGTTCGAACGTCGTTATAGCGGACCCATCGACAAGACTCTTTTCATGCGTTACATTTATGCCACACGTATGAAAATTATGGCTCAAGATCCGGCGCAACGATCGCAGCGGGTGAAGGTCGGGATGATCGGCCTTGCCGCCGTCCTGCTTCTCATCGGCCTTGCGGCTGCGATCTTCTCCACCGCCAGCAGGGAGCGCCCGCTGATCGTGGTCGGCGGCGCACATCCAGACGTCGTCGCGAACATGGCGGCGGGTAACCAGGCATTGCCGGTTGAAGGCGCGACCAGTGAGCCGCTCGCCGAACTTGGCGTGGCACCGAGTGCTTCGGCCGACGTGAACGTCGCACAGGTCTCGCCGAACGTCGCGACCCCCAAATGATCCCGATGTCGCCCGTCAGGCCCGTGGGCCCGGCAGGGAGAGTCGGGGAGAATAGGGTCAAACCCCGGGGCGATCCGGGGAAAGCGCCCCTAAACCCCGCCATCGCCAGAACACACCAAGAACAGGTTGAAATACCGAGAATTAATTCCCCGGAGAATCGAAGAGATTAGGGCTTTCGCCCCGCTTTTCCCCGGGTTTCCCCTTGAATCCCCGACTGACCCGAGTTAACCCTGTGCCAACAGGGGTAAACTCATCTCGCCTGCGCGGTAGCGTGCTGGAGGGCGGCGAAGGTCGTCTTTCGGAGACGGGAGAGTTGTGCCTGCTGGAGTTCGGGGTACGGCGTGGCGCAAAGGGCAGAATATCAGGGAGACGGACTTGGCCTTGTCGATGACAAGGGCCGGGTCGCCATCCCCGCTTCGCTCAGGGCCATCCTGGCTGCGAACAGCCCGCGTCCCGACGGCAAGGACGGCGGTACCGTCATCATCGGCGTCCATCAGAAGCACCCCTGCCTGATCGGCTACGATCCCGCCTATGTCTCGATCCTGAAGGCGAAGCTCGACGCGCGGGAGGAGAACTACACCTCCGAAGACGGCGAGTATGATTACAACATCAAGCGCCGCGCGGCGCAGGGCGAGGCGACGCCGTTCGACGGCAGCGGCCGCTTCATTATGCCTGGCTTCCCGCGGTTCCACGCGAAGATCGGCGCGAACGCCTTTTTCTACGGCGTTTTCGACTATTTCGAGATCTGGGACCCGAAGACCCTGATCGAGGCGGAGGGCGTGGCCGAGATGGTCAAGTCCTGCGCCCGCTACCACTGCCAGCTCAAGGGGATCGCGCTGTGACCGCCCCCGAGCCACATATCCCCGTGTTGCTTCGGGAAGTCATCGAAGCGCTCTCCGTTACCCCCGGCGAGCGCCATGTCGATGCGACCTTCGGGGCAGGGGGCTATACCCGCGCGTTGCTGTCGGGCGGCGCCCGGGTGTTCGCCTTCGACCGCGACCCCGACGCGATCGCCAATGGGCGGACGATGGAGGCGGCGTCGGACGGTGCGTTGGTGCTGATCCCGGCGACCTTCTCGGCGCTCGATGCCGAGCTGGAGGCACGCGGCGCCGTCCCGGTGGACGGCGTGACGATGGATATCGGCGTGTCGTCGATGCAGCTCGACCAGGCGGAGCGGGGTTTCTCGTTCCAGTCCGACGGGCCGCTCGACATGCGGATGAGCCAGGAGGGCGAGACCGCCGCGGACTTCGTCAACATGGCAGATGAGGCCGTGATCGCCGACGTGCTGTATAATTATGGAGATGAGCCGCGGTCCCGCCGGGTGGCTCGTGCGATCGTCGCCGCGCGTCCGATCACGCGCACCGGTGAGCTGGCGCACGTCGTCCGCCGGGCGCTCGGATACAAGCCGCACGACAAGAAGGATCCGGCCACGCGGACCTTCCAGGCGATCCGTATCCACTTGAATAGAGAGCTGGAAGAACTGGCCGAGGGCCTTGCCGCGGCCGAGCGCGTGCTGAAGCCGGGTGGTCGACTTGCGGTGGTCACGTTCCACTCGCTGGAGGATCGTATGGTCAAGCGATTCCTGCGCGAACGCAGTGGATCGTTACCCGGCCGCTCCCGTCATCTTCCTGAGTTGATGGTTAACGAAAAACCGAGCTTTGAGAAAGTCGGTCGCGCGGTGCGTGCCGACGAAGCCGAGATTGCGCGCAACCCCCGCGCCAGATCGGCAACGTTACGGACAGCGTTGCGGACGGATGCCGCAGCCTGGACTTCTGAAGGAGCGTTGTGATGCTTGCGTATGCTTGGAAGAGTCTTGGTTGGTTCCTGGCCGGCGTTGCCGTCGCCCTGGGCTTCCTGCTCGTGCCGTTGCAGGTCGCTGCCGAGCGCAAGAAGCTCGACAAGACCGTGGTGCTGATCGCACAGGCCCATCGCGACATCCGCGCGCTGGAGACCGAGTTCGATACGCGCGCCAATCTCGCCCAGCTCGAGAAGTGGAATGGCGACACGCTGCGCCTGACCGCCCCGGCGGCGGGCCAGTTCGTGTCCGACGAAGGCGCGCTCGCCTCGCTCGACCTAAATCAAGGGCATGACGCGACGGTCCAGACCGCCGCGCTGGTCGTGCCCTCGTTGCCCGATGGTTCGACCATGCGCCCGGCAGTGACGCCGGCAGTGGCGACACGCGTCGTCGAGCCGGCCGCCACGGCAACCGCGGCAGCCAAGCCCGCACCGGCTGCGCCGGCGGCGACCGTCGCGCAGGTGCGCCAGCGCGCGCCCCAGACGGGCGCCAAGGTCCAGAAGGTTGCGCTGCTCGATCGCAAGCTGCTCAGCGATTCGACCATCGGCGATCTGTTCAGCGGCGCTCGGGCGGAATCGGGGCGCATGCGTTGACCGCGCTCGTCGCCCGACCGCTGCCGCAACGGCGCCAGACCGGCCAGCGCCACGCGCTGGTCGCAACGGCGCATGTGCGCCTGATGATGCTGATGCTGATGCTCGCGGCCGGCTTCACCCTGGTGATCGGGCGGCTGGCGATGCTCGGCTTCGTGTCCGAGCCGACCAGCGTGCAGGGGCCGGTTTCAGGCGCGATGCAGCGCGGCGACATTCTCGACCGCAATGGCGAGCCGCTGGCCCGCACGATCGAGGCGTGGACCATCGGTGTCCACCCGCGCAAGCTGCTCGGCGACAAGCGCGAGCTGGCCGCCAAGCTGGCCGAAGCGCTGCCGGGGCATGACGAAGCCTGGTATTATGCCAAGCTGACCCTGCCGGTGAACTTCACCTATATCGAGCGCCATGCCTCGCCGGCGCTGGTCAACGCGGTCCATGCGATCGGCGAGCCGGGTCTCGCCTTCGCCCGCGAGCCGGAGCGCCTCTATCCGCAGACCACGATGGCGGCGCATGTGCTCGGCTATATCGGGCCGACGGGCGACGATAGACGGATCATGGGCCGCGCCGGGATCGAGCGCGCCTTCGACGACCAGCTCAGCAGCCCGTCGACCCGCGGCGCGCCGGTGATGCTGTCGATCGACACCCGCGTGCAGGCGGCGATGGAGAGTGAGTTGGGCCGCGCGATGATCGCGTTCAAGGCGAAGTCGGCGACCGGCATCGTGCTCGACGTGCATACCGGCGAGGTGATGGCGATGGTCTCGCTGCCGGTCTACAACCCGAACAAGATCGCCGGCACGAGCAGCGACGCGCTGCGCAACAATGTGACGCAGAGCGTGTACGAGCTCGGATCGACCTTCAAGCCGATCACCATGGCAACGGCGATCGAGAGCGGCGTCGTGACGTCGATGTCGAAGCGTTATGATGCGACGGCGCCGCTGCATGTCGGCGGCTTCACCATTCATGACGATCATGCGCAGAAGCGCTTCCTCGACGTGCCGGAGGCGCTGATCCATTCGTCGAACATCGTGACGGCGCGCATTGCCGACGAGATCGGCAAGGACCGTATGGCGGCGATGTTCAAGGCGATGGGTTTCGACACCCGTCCCGAGATCGAGCTGCGCGAGAAGCAGAAACCGATCTGGCCGGTCTACTGGGCGCGGACAACGGTGATGACCACTGCCTATGGGCATGGCATCGCGGTGACGCCGCTTCATCTCGCCAATGCCTATGCCACGCTGGTGAATGGCGGGATCTGGCGCCCGACCACGCTGCTGAAGGTCGCGCCCGGCAAGACGCCCCAGGGCCGCCGCGTTCTTTCCGAGGCGACCAGCGCGCGCATGCGCCAACTGTTGCGGCTGGTCGTGACCCAGGGCACCGGCCGCAAGGGCGAGGCGCCCGGATACCGGGTCGGCGGCAAGACCGGCACTGCCGAAGTGGCCGGCGCTGGCGGCTATTCGAAGAAAGCGAACGTCTCGACCTTCGCGGCGGCTTTCCCGATGGACGCACCACGCTATGTGGTGATCGCCATGCTCGACTCACCTATCGGCAATGCCGAATCCTTTGGTCTCACCACCGCCGCCTGGACTGCGGCCCCGGTCGTCAGCCGCGTGATCTCGCGTACCGGCGCGATGCTGGGCGTGACGCCCGACAACAACCGCGACGTCGATGTCTCGGAACTGCTGCCGCTGTTGTGGCATGCCCCGGGCGAGAACCCGGCAGACGCCGAATGAGGCTTGCCGCGCTGACCGGTGGAGCGGAGGACGCGACTGTCACCGGCTTCGCGATCGACCACCGCAAGGTCGCCCCCGGCACCATCTTCGGTGCGTTCGAGGGTGCTCAGGTGAATGGCGAGGATTTCATCCCGGCGGCTGTCGCCGGCGGCGCCATCGCCGTGGTCGCCCGGCCCGAGGCAACGGTCGAGGGGGCGGTTCACATCGCCGATACCAACCCGCGCAAGCGCTTTGCCGGGCTGGCCGCGCGCTATTTCGCGCCCTTCCCGGAGACGGCGGTTGCGGTGACGGGGACCAACGGCAAGACCTCGACCGTCGAGATGACCCGGCAATTGTGGCGCATGACCGGTTTCCATGCCGCGTCGATCGGCACGCTTGGCGTGACCACGGCCGACGATCAGGTCTCGACCGGGTTGACCACGCCCGATGTCGTCACTTTCCTGTCGAACGTGGCGGGGCTGGCACGCGAGGGGGTGAGCCATGTCGCGTTCGAAGCGTCGAGCCATGGGCTGTCGCAATATCGTACCGAGGGTCTGCCGGTGAAAGCCGCGGCCTTTACCAATCTAAGTCGCGACCATCTCGATTATCACGGCACGATGGAGGCCTATTTCGACGCCAAGCTGCGGCTGTTCTCCGAGGTGGTGGTCGATGGCGGTGCCGTGGTGGTGTGGGCCGACGATCCCCATTCGGCGCAGGTGATCGACATTGCGCGCGGGCGCGGGCTCGATGTGCTGACCGTGGGCACGCAGGGCGAGACGCTGAAACTCGTGTCGCGCGATCCGACCTTGCTGGGGCAGGGGCTCGTCATCGAGGCCGGGGGCAAGACCCATAAGGTGATGCTGCCGCTGATCGGGGCGTATCAGGCGGCGAATGCGCTGACCGCGGCGGGGTTGGTGATCGCGATCGGCGGCGATGTCGCGCAGACGCTTGCGTCGCTTGGGCGGTTGCAGCCGGTGCGCGGGCGGCTGGAGCGCGCGGTGATCGCGCGGAGCGGGGCGCCCGTCTATGTCGACTATGCCCACACGCCCGACGCGCTGGAGGCGGCGATCGCGGCGCTCAAGCCGCATGTGTCGGGGCGGCTGATCACGGTGTTCGGTGCCGGCGGGGATCGCGACCAGGGAAAGCGCGCGCCGATGGGCGTTGTGGCGGCGGCGCTGTCGGACAAGGTCTATGTCACCGACGACAATCCCCGGTCCGAGGATGCGGCGGCGATCCGTGCGATGGTGATGGAGGGCGCGCCCGGCGCGACCGAGATCGGATCGCGGCGTGATGCGATCGGCGCGGCGATCGCCGAGGCCGGGCCGCAGGATATCGTGCTGGTTGCCGGCAAGGGGCATGAGCAGGGGCAGATCGTGGGGGATCTGGTGCTGCCGTTCGACGATGTGAGCGTTGCGCGGGAGACGGCGGCGTGAGTTGGTTCTTCTATTCCCTCCCCTCCCGCTTGCGGGAGGGGACCGAGGGGTGGGCGCCCGGCCAGCCAGGGGCGCTCCGCTCGTTGATAGCGCGAGCCCACCCCCAGCCCCTCCCGCAAGCGGGAGGGGAGCAGTGAGTCTCTGGACCTCCGTCGAGATCGCGACCGCGACGGGTGGCACCGCCTCGGCTGAGTTCGTCGCCACCGGCGTCACCTTCGATTCCCGTGAAGTCGGCCCGGGCGACCTGTTCGTCGCGTTGAAGGGCGAGACGAGCGACGGGCATAAATTCCTCGACCAGAGCTCCGAGCGGGGAGCGGCGGGTGCGGTTGTCAGTTCATCGACACCGCACCCGCATGTCCTAGTCGCCGACACGACGGCCGCGCTCGATGCGCTCGGGCGCGCGGCGCGAGCCCGGACCGCGGCGAAGATCATCGGCGTGACCGGATCGGTCGGCAAGACGAGCACCAAGGAAGCGCTGTTCGCCGCGCTCGACCGCGGCGCGCCTGGTACGGCGCATCGCTCCGTGAAGAGCTACAACAACCACACCGGCGTGCCGCTGAGCCTGGCGCGCATGCCGGCCGCGAGCCGGTTCGGCGTGTTCGAGATGGGCATGAACCATGCCGGCGAACTCGCGCACCTCACCACTCTGGTGCGCCCGCATGTCGCGATGGTGACGGCGATCGCGCCCGCCCATACGGCCTTCTTTCCCGATGAATCCGCCATTGCCGATGCCAAGGGCGAGATCTTCGCCGGGCTCGAGCCGGGCGGAGTGGCGATCATCCCCTATGACAGCCCGCACCGCGACCGGCTGCTCGGGCATGCGAGGCCCTATGCCGGCCGCATCGTCACCTTCGGGATCGATCAGGGTGCCGATGTGCGGGCGCTGGAGACGATGCGGACGGCGACGGGCGGCACCTTCGTTACGGCGTCGCTGGGCGAGAAGGAACTGAGCTTCACCGTCGGCCAGCCGGGCATGCACTGGGTGTCGAACGCGCTGGCGGTGCTGGCGGCGGTCGATGCGGTCGGCGGCGACCTTGCGCTGGCGGGCCTTGCGCTGGCCGAGCTGGGCGGGCTCGCGGGGCGCGGGGCGCGGCTGACCGTGAAGGTCGCGGGCGGCGAGGCGCTGGTGATCGATGAAAGCTACAATGCCAACCCGACCTCGATGCGCGCGACGCTGGCGGTGCTGGGCGCCGAGGCGGCTTCGCGCAAGATCGCCGTGCTGGGCGAGATGCGCGAGCTGGGCGAGAAGAGCGACGCCTATCACGCCGGTCTGGCGGAGTCGGTGATCGCGGCGGGCGTCGAACGGGTCATCCTTGTCGGTGAAGCGATGACAGCGCTGGCGAACGCGCTTGAGGGCAGGGTCGATTTCGTTCATGTGGCCGATGCCGCCGCCGCGCGGACGAGCCTGTCGGCAGTGCTGGCGCCGGGCGACGCGGTTCTCATCAAGGGTTCGAACGGAGTCGGGTTGGCGCGCGTGGTCGCCGGTTTGGCGAACGGGACAGCATAATGCTCTATTTGATCGCCAGTTATCTCGGATTTCCGGGGCTCCTCAATCTCTTCCGCTATCTGAGCTTTCGCTCGGGCGGGGCGGTTGCGACCGCGCTGATCATCGGCCTGATCATCGGGCCGCGCTTCATCGGCTGGCTGCGCGTGCGCCAGGGCAAGGGGCAGCCGATCCGCAGCGACGGGCCGCAGAGCCACCTCGCCAAGCGCGGCACGCCGACCATGGGCGGGCTGATGATCCTGACCTCGCTGGTGCTGTCGATCGTGCTCTGGATGGACCTCAGCAATCCGTTCGTCTGGGCCTGCACCTTCGTGACGCTCGGCTTCGGCGCGATCGGTTTCCTCGACGATTACGACAAGGTGCGAAAGGCAAGCACCGCCGGCGTATCCGGGCGGATGCGGCTGCTGGGGGAGTTCACCATCGCGGCGATCGCCGCCGCGCTGATCATCCATCAGAACGGCGCGACCGGCACGCATCTCTATCTGCCGTTCACCAATGGCTGGTGGATCGACCTGGGCTATTTCTACATCGTGTTCGCCGCCTTCACGATCGTCGCCTTCGGCAACGCGGTGAACCTGACCGACGGGCTCGACGGCCTGGCGACCATGCCGGTGATCATCGCCGCGGTTGCCTTCATGATCATCGTCTATCTCGCGGGCAACGCGAAGTTCGCGGCCTATCTGGGCATTCCACACGTCCCCAGGGCGGGCGACCTTGCCATCTTCTGCGGTGCGATGATCGGGGCGGGCCTCGCCTTTCTGTGGTTCAATGCGCCGCCGGCGGCGGTGTTCATGGGGGACACGGGCAGCCTTGCGCTGGGCGGGGCGCTGGGCACCATTGCCGTCGTTGCGCATCACGAGATCGTGCTCGGCATCATCGGTGGGCTGTTCGTGATCGAGGCGCTCTCGGTCATCATCCAGGTGTTCTTCTACAAGCGCACCGGCAAGCGCGTCTTCAAGATGGCGCCGATCCACCATCATTTCGAGCAGCTCGGCTGGAGCGAGCCGACCGTCGTGATCCGTTTCTGGATCATCGCGCTGGTGCTCGCGCTTGCGGGCCTGTCCACGCTGAAGCTTCGGTGATCACCAGCCCCACATGGCGCGGCCAACGCTACGCGGTGCTGGGGCTTGCGCGCTCGGGCGCAGCGACGGTGCGTGCGCTGGTGGCAAGCGGGGCCGAGGTGGTGGCGTGGGATTCGAACGAGGCGGCGCGGGCGGCGATCCTCCCCGGTACGGGGAGGGGGACCAGCGAAGCTGGTGGAGGGGGGGCTGCCCCAGGCGTTGCGTCCGCTGAAGCCCCCCTCCACCATCCTGCGGATGGTCCCCCTCCCCGTACCGGGGAGGAACTTGTGCTCGCCAACCCGGAAGAGATCGACCTCACCGGTTTCGACGGGCTCGTCGTCTCGCCCGGCGTGCCGATCAACCGCCACCCGGTTGGCGCGCAGGCGCGGGCGGCGGGCGTGCCGATCATCGGTGATATCGAGCTGTTCGCCCAGGCGCGCGCCAGCCTGCCGCCCCACAAGGTGGTCGGCATCACCGGCACCAACGGCAAGTCGACCACCACGGCGCTGATCCATCATATCCTGGAGACGGCGGGCATCCCGGCCCGGCTTGGCGGCAATATCGGCAAGCCGATCCTGGGCGAAGAGCCGTTGCCTGAAGGTGGCGTCTATGTGCTCGAGCTGTCGAGCTATCAGATCGACCTGACGACCAGCCTCGATTGCGAGGTGGTGATCCTGCTCAACATCACGCCCGACCATCTCGATCGTTATGACGGGTTCGAGGGTTATGCCGCATCCAAGGCGCGGCTGTTCGCGATGCAATCGGTGGATCACGCCGCGATCATCGGGATCGGCGATGCCGCTTCGGCCGAGATCGCGCGGTCGCTGTCGGCGCGGGGCGAGCATCTGACGAAGATCGCGCCGGGCCTGTGCATGGACCAGTCGCGCTGGCCTTCATTGCAGGGGCCGCACAATGCGCAGAACGCGCTTGCCGCGATCGACGCGTGCAAGGCGCTTGGCGTCGACGATGACGCGATCGATCGTGGGCTGGCGAGCTTCAAGGGTCTGCCGCATCGGATGGAGCGGGTCGGCGTGCGGAACGGTGTCGCCTTCGTCAACGACAGCAAGGCGACCAATCCCGAATCCGCCGCGCCGGCGCTCGCTGCCTTTCAGGGCATTCATTGGATCCTTGGCGGTCAGGCCAAGACCTACGATCTGGACGCTTGCGCGCCCTTTTTCGGGCATGTCACACGGGCTTATACCATCGGCGAGGCAGGCCCGCGTTTCGCCGAGATCCTGAAGTCGGCCCTTCCGGTCGAGGAAAGCGGCACGCTGGCCGAGGCGGTCAGGAGCGCGGCGGCCAATGCAGCCGATGGCGAGACCGTGCTGCTGTCGCCGGCCTGTGCCTCGTTCGACCAGTTCCGTGATTTCGAGGACCGGGGCGACCAGTTCCGCGCCCTTGTCGGGGCGCTGGCATGAACAAGACCAACCCCGGCACGCTGACCCTGTGGAATCGCATGAAGGGCGGGGGCGGTCGTGGTGACCGCTCGGCGCTCGGCATGTGGTTCTGGGACATCGACCGGATGCTGCTGCTGCTCACGCTGCTGCTGATCGCGGTCGGGCTGATCGCGGTGGGCGCTGCCTCGCCGGCTGCGGCGACGCGCTATTCGGACGAGAAACATCATATCCCGGCGCTGTTCTACCTCTGGTGGCAGCTTGCCTGGGTGTGCGTATCGCTGCCGATCCTGTTCGTCGTCTCGATGCTGCCGGTCGCGATCGCGCGGCGCATGGCGCTGCTCGGCACCATCGCCTGCCTCGTCCTGCTGATTGCGGTGCCGTTCTTCGGGGTCGAGAAGAACGGTGCGACGCGGTGGCTGAATTTCGGCATTTCGCTGATCCAGCCGTCGGAGTTCCTCAAGCCCTTTTTCATCGTCACCTGCGCCTGGCTGCTGTCGATGCGCGCGAAGGACGAGGCGCTGCCGGTGGTGATCATCACCGGCGCGATGACGGCGCTCGTCGCAGTGCTGCTGATGCTCCAGCCGGATTTCGGCCAGACCGTGGTGTTCGTCGCGGTGTGGCTTGCGCTGCTGATGATCGCGGGCACGTCACCCAAGGTGATGGCGGGGCTGATCGGCTGTGCGCCGGCCGGCATCATCGCCGCCTATTTCCTCTATGGCACCGCGCGGACCCGGATCGACGCGTTTCTCTTCCCAAACAGCGACGGGGCCGGGGCGTCCGACCATTTCCAGACCAACGCCGCGCACGACACCATTACCGGCGGCGGCTGGCGCGGCACCGGGCCCGGCGGCGGATCGATGAAGTTCCGCCTGCCCGAAGGGCATACCGACTACATTTTCTCCGTGATCGGCGAGGAGTTCGGGCTGATCGCCTGCATGATCATCGCGCTGCTGTTCCTGGCGATCGTCGTGCGCGTGTTCGTGAAGCTGCTGGACGAGCAGGATGAGTTCCGCCTGTTCGCCGCGGCCGGGCTCGCGACCCAATTTGGCACGCAGGCGCTGATTTCGATGGCGGTCAATACCGGCCTCGCACCTTCCAAGGGCATGACCTTGCCCTTTATCAGCTATGGCGGATCGTCGATGATCGCGCTGTCGATCGGAATGGGTCTGTTGCTGGCTTTCACCCGGCGCAATCCGTTCGTATCGCGGTCGCCTTATATCGCACGATGGAGCGGGGAATGACTCAGGCACGGCACTTCGTTCTCGCGGCGGGCGGCACGGGCGGCCATATGGTCCCGGCGGCGGCGCTTGCGGCCGAATTGATGAAGCGCGGCCATCATGTCGCGCTGGTCAGCGACGAGCGCGGGGTGCGCTTTCCCGGGCTGTTCGAGGATGTGCAGACCCATGTCCTGCCGGCGGGGCGGCTGGCGGGCGGTCCGGTGGGCTGGGCGCGTGCCGCCTCGGCCATGATCAAGGGCCGGGCGATGGCGATCGAGCTGTACAAGGCTTTTCGTCCGGCGGCGGTGATCGGGTTCGGCGGCTACCCTGCCTTGCCGGCGCTGCTGGCGGCGTTCCATTCCAAGATCCCGACCGCGGTGCATGAGCAGAATGCCGTGCTCGGGCGGGTGAACCGGCTGGTCGCTGGCAAGGTGAGCGCGATCGCGACGTCCTATGCCAATGTCGAGCGGCTTGCGCCCAAATATGCCGGCAAGACCCATCTGGTCGGCAACCCGGTGCGGGATTCGGTGCTGGCGCTGCGGTCCAGGCCTTATCCGCTGCTTGAGGAGGACGGCATCTTTCGCGTGCTGGTGACCGGCGGAAGCCAGGGCGCGAGCGTGCTGAGCCAGGTCGTGCCCAACGGACTGTCGCTGCTGCCGGTGAGCTTCCGCCGGCGGTTGCAGGTGACTCACCAGGCGCGGATCGAGGATATCGAGGCGGCGCGTGCGAAATATGCGGAACTGTCGATCGCGGCAGACCTTGCCACCTATCTGCCCGACCTGCCGGAGCAGCTTGCCTGGGCACATCTGGTCATCGCGCGGGCAGGGGCCTCGACCCTGGCCGAGCTGACCGTCGCCGGACGCCCCGCGATCCTGGTGCCGCTGCCGAGCGCGACCGACGATCACCAGACCGCCAATGCGCGCGAAATGACGGCGGCCGGCGGCGCGCGGACGATCGACCAACGCAGCTTCACGCCGATCGAACTGGCCAAGCAGATGCAGAAGCTCGGGCTCGATCCGGCCGCCTTGCAGAATGCGGCCGGGCGCGCGCGGAGCTGTGGGCGGCCCGATGCCGCGCGCGACCTTGCCGACCTGGTCGAGAGCCTCAACGACACGCCCGGGGACATGCCGATCGGCGTGCCGCTGCCCATGGGCACTAACGGAAAGCCGCTTTACGCATGAAGGGTGTAGCCACCGATATCGGCACGATCCATTTTGTCGGCATTGGCGGGATCGGCATGTCCGGCATCGCCGAGGTGATGCACAATCTCGGGTATAAGGTGCAGGGATCGGACATGGCCGAGGGCTATGTCGTGCAGGGCCTGCGCGACAAAGGTATCGCCGTGCATATCGGCCAGAAGGCCGAGAATCTGGGCGATGCGGTGGTCATCGTCACCTCGACGGCGATCAAGCGCGGCAATCCCGAGCTTGAAGCGGCGCTGGAGCGCCGCATCCCGGTGGTGCGGCGCGCCGAAATGCTGGCCGAGCTGATGCGGCTCAAGTCGACCGTCGCCGTCGCCGGCACGCATGGCAAGACGACGACGACCTCGATGGTCGCGGCGCTGCTCGATGCGGGCGGGGTGGACCCGACGGTGATCAATGGCGGGATCATCAACAGCTATGGCTCCAACGCCCGGCTCGGCGCGAGCGACTGGATGGTGGTGGAGGCTGACGAAAGTGACGGCAGCTTCCTGCGGCTCGACGGGACGATCGCCGTCGTCACCAATATCGATCCCGAGCATCTCGACCATTACGGCTCGTTCGACGCGGTTAAGGATGCGTTCGTCGAGTTCGTCGAGAATGTGCCTTTCTACGGCGCTGCATTGCTGTGCCTCGATCATCCCGAAGTGCAGGGCATCATTCCGCGGCTGCGCGACCGACGTGTCGTGACCTATGGTTTCTCTGCCCAGGCGGATGTGCGCGGCGTGAACGTGACCCCGATCCCCGGTGGCAATCGCTTCGAGACGATTGTGCGCAACCGCGACGGCACGACACGGTCGATCGAGGGGATCGAACTGCCGATGCCGGGCCGCCACAATGTCCAGAACGCGCTCGCCGCGATCGGCGTGGCGCTCGAACTGGGCATCGACGATGCGACGATCCAGCAGGGTTTTGCGAAGTTCGGTGGGGTGAAAAGACGCTTCACCAAGGTCGGCGAGACGGGTGGCGTGACGATCATCGACGATTACGGCCATCATCCGGTCGAAATCCGCGCGGTGCTGTCCGCGGCACGCGAGGGCGTGGAGAACCGCGTGATCGCGGTGGTGCAGCCACACCGTTATTCGCGGCTCGGCGACCTGATGGAGGAGTTTCAGCAGGCGTTCAACGATGCCGACATGGTCTATGTCGCACCCGTCTATGCAGCGGGCGAAGCGCCGGTCGAAGGCGTCGATGCCGAGGCGTTGGTCGAGGGTATCAAGCGGCGCGGGCACCGTTCGGCGGCGACGATCGCGGATGCCGATGCGCTGGCCGTCACCCTTGCCGATGTGGCGAAGCCCGGCGACATGGTCGTCTGCCTGGGGGCCGGCGATATCACGAAATGGGCCGCGGGGCTCGCCGATGCCATCGAGGCGGCGCGATGAGCAATGTCTGTAACGCCTTGCCGCCCCTGCAGGGCACGGCCGAGCATGAAGGCAGCCTGGCCGATTTCATCTGGTTTCGCACCGGCGGGCCGGCGGAATGGCTGGTACGGCCGAAGGACGTGCGCGATCTAGCGGTGTTCCTGGCCGGGCTCGATCCCGAGACGCCGGTGCTGCCGGTGGGGGTGGGATCGAACCTGATCGTGCGCGACGGTGGCGTGCCCGGTGTCGTGGTGCGGCTGCCCAAGGCGATGGCGAAGTCGGTGATCGAGCCGGGCAACCGGGTTCGGGCCGGGGGCGCTGCGATGGGGATCAGTGTCGCCAGTGCAGCGCGCGATGCGGGAATTGCGGGGCTGGAGTTCCTGCGCGGCATTCCCGGCACGGTCGGTGGTGCGGTGAAGATGAATGCGGGCGCCTATGGCCGCGATACGTCCGATATCCTGATCGAGGCGACCGTCGTCACCCGCTCGGGTGATGTCGAGGTCTGGCCGGCGGCGAAGTTCGGGTATGTCTATCGCCATTCCGATCTGCCGGCGGGTGCTGTGGTGGTCGAGGCGGTGTTCGAAGGCGTGCCGGGCGATCCCGCCGTGATCGGTGCCGAGATGGACCGGATCGCCGCCGAGCGCGAGGCATCGCAGCCTTTGCGCTCGCGCACGGGCGGATCGACCTTCAAGAATCCCGAAGGGAACAAGGCCTGGGCGCTGATCGACCAGGCCGGCTGCCGCGGGCTGACCCGCGGCGATGCGCAGGTCAGCGAGAAGCATTGCAATTTCCTGCTCAACCTCGGCAGCGCGACCAGCGCCGAGATCGAGGCCTTGGGCGAGGAAGTACGCGAGAAGGTGAAGGCGACCTCCGGGGTCGAGCTCGAATGGGAGATTCAGCGCGTGGGAGTCAGGAAGTGAGCAAGCTCCACGTTGCAGTGCTGATGGGTGGCTGGTCGGCCGAGCGCGACGTCTCGCTGATGTCCGGCGCTGGTGTCGCCGACGCGCTGGAGAGCCTTGGCCACCGCGTGACACGGATCGACATGGGTCGCGACGTGGCGGCGAAACTCGCCGAGGCGAAGCCCGATGTGGTGTTCAATGCGCTGCACGGCACGCCCGGCGAAGATGGCTCGGTTCAGGGCATGCTCGACCTGATGGGCCTGAAATATACGCATTCGGGCCTCGTCACGTCGGTGATCGCGATCGACAAGCTGCTGACCAAGCAGGCTCTGGTGCCGCACGGCATCCCGATGCCGGGCGGGCGGATCGTGAAGAGCGAGACGCTGTACGAGGGCGACCCGCTGCCGCGGCCCTATGTGTTGAAGCCGGTCAATGAGGGTTCCTCGGTCGGCGTCGCGATCGTCACGGATGCTGGCAATTACGGCAACCCGATCGCGCGGGGCGTGAGTGGCCCCTGGGGCGAGTTCGAGGAGTTGCTGGCCGAGCCTTATATCCGCGGGCGTGAGTTGACGACGGCCGTGCTGGGCGGCGAGGCGCTCGCGGTGACCGAGCTGAAGCCCAAGAGCGGCTGGTATGATTATGACGCCAAATATACCGATGGGCTGACCGAGCATGTCTGCCCGGCCGAGGTTCCCGACGAAATCGCCGACGCGTGCAAGCGTATCGCGCTCGACGCGCACCGGTTGCTCGGCTGCGAAGGCGTGTCGCGGTCGGATTTCCGCTGGGACGACAACCAGGGCGTCGATGGCCTGTTCCTGCTTGAGGTCAATACCCAGCCGGGCATGACGGCGCTCAGCCTGGTGCCGGAGCAGGGGCGCTATATCGGCCTGAGCTATGCCGAGCTGGTCCAGAAGATCGTCGACGAGGCCCTGAGCCCGGAGAAGATGGCGTGAGTCGAACGATCAAGCGCGGCTCTCCGCCGCGGCGGCAGATTCAGACCAAGCGGCGCCAGCAGCCCAAGGCGTCGATCATCGATCGCACGATCGAGGCGCTGCCGATCAGCCACGACACGCTGCGCCGCATCGCGACCTGGTCGATCGTCGGCGCGGTCGGCGCGGTGGCGGTGGTGACCGCCAGCTGGTTCGGTGTGCCGGGCGCGATCGGCGTCGCGATTGCCGAGGGCGTCGGCCGCGCCGGTTTCCGGGTCGAGCAGGTCGAGGTGACGGGGCTCAGCCGGATGGACAGGATGACGGTCTATGCCGTCGCGCTCGACCAGAAATCGCGCGCGATGCCGCTGGTCAACCTCGAGGACGTTCGTCAGAAGCTGCTGTCCTTTGGCTGGGTTGCCGACGCGCATGTGTCGCGCCGGCTGCCCGATACGCTGCTGGTGCATATCGTCGAGCGCAAGCCGACGGCGATCTGGCAGGACCAGGGCAAGCTGTCGCTGATCGCCGAGAATGGCGTGTGGCTCGAGCCGGTGAAGGCCGATGCGATGCCCGACCTGCCGCTGGTCATCGGCCCCGGCGCCAATGCGCAGGAAGCTGCCTATCAGAAACTGCTCGACGCCGCGCCGGCACTGCGTCCGCTGGTCAAGGCGGCAACCTGGGTCGGCAACCGGCGGTGGAACCTGTTGTTCGAATCCGGCGAGACTCTGGCGCTGCCCGAGGGCGATGCCGATGCCGCCAAGGCGCTGGTGAAATTCGCCCAGCTCGATGGCGTGAAGCCGCTCCTGGGCAAGGGCTGGGTCCGCTTCGACATGCGCGATCCGAAGAAGCTTGTTGCGCGAAAGCCCGGTCAGGTGGTTAATCGTGCCGTAACGGACCCGGAAGGCGCAAATACGTCGCAGCGACCGGCTCTTATCGAAGCTAAGCATACCGCATTCACGATGGTACAGGGGTAAGGCGTATGGCGAAGACAGCACCGGAAGGGTTGATCACCGCGCTGGATATCGGTTCCTCCAAGGTTTCGGCGATGATCGCGCAAAAGGGCGATGGCGGCGAGCTGATCGTGCTCGGCACCGGCCAGCGCGAGAGCCGGGGCGTCAAGCGCGGCTATATCGCCGACGCCGCGGCGACCGAAGTCGCGGTGCGCGAAGCGGTCGAACAGGCCGAGCGGATCGCCGGCACCAATATCGAGAATGTCTGGGTCAGCTTCTCGGCCGGCGGCCTCGTGTCCGATGTCGCCTCGATCGAGTTCGAGCTTGGTGGCCACCGGGTCGAGCAGTCGGACATCGACGCGCTGCTCCAGGCCGGGCGTGAATCGATCGATCCGGCGGGCCGGATGGTGCTGCACGCACAGCCGGCGCTCTACACGCTCGACGGCCTGACCGGCGTGAAGCGGCCGCTCGGCCTCCATGCCGACCGGCTCGGCGTCCACATCCATGTCGTTGCCGCCGACGGGTCACCGGTGCGCAACCTCGGCCTGTGCGTCGCCAATGCGCACCTGGAAGTGAAGGCGATCATCGCGTCGCCGGTCGCGACCGGCATGGCCTGCCTGTCCGAAGAAGAGCGCGAGCTTGGCGTGGCGCTGGTCGAGATGGGCGCCGGCATCACCAATGTCTCGCTGTTCGCCGGCGGTATGCTGGTCGGCCTGACCTCGATTCCGATCGGCGCGGCCGACATCACCGACGACATCGCCTCCGCCTTCGGCACGCGCCGCGCGCAAGCCGAGCGGATGAAGTGCTTCTACGGATCGGCCAATGCGAGCCCGCGCGACAATCACGACATGATCGACGTCGCGCCGATCTCGGCAGAGGACGGCGCGGGCGAGGGCACGCGCATCACGCGCGCGCAGCTCATCGCGGTGATCCGCCAGCGGCTCGATCATCTGATGGGCGAAGTGCAGAAGGCGCTGGTCGAGCTGAAGTTCGAAGGCCCGGTCGGCCGCCAGGTCGTGCTGACCGGCGGCGGTGCCGAGCTGAAGGGCATCGCCGATTATGCGCAGCAGGCTCTAGGCCGCTCGGTCCGGATCGGCCGGCCGCGCGGGCTGACTGCCTTGCCGGAGGCACATGGCGGGCCGGCTTTTGCGACATTGGCAGGCCTTGCATTCTATGCTGCGGCTGATCCGGTTGACTTGCGGTCCTTGTCTCCGACGAACCAGTTGGTGCATCGACCGAAGGGACTTGCGATCTTCAAGCGGCTGATCGCAACGGCCAAGGCGAATTATTAAAGAAATACGACAAGATTTAGCTGTTCGTGCTGGAGTCACCGCAAGCGATGGTGCAGAACGAGCGGTATCATCATTGAGCGCCCCGATGTTTGGGGTGTTGCGGAGACCAGGCGATGAGCATCGAATTCCTTCCCCCCGAAGTCGACGAGCTGACGCCGCGCATCGCGGTGATCGGGGTCGGCGGTGCCGGAGGCAACGCGATCGCGAACATGATGCGCGCCGAAGTGCAGGGCGTCGATTTCCTCGTCGCCAACACGGATTCGCAGGCGCTCAAACAGTCGAACGCGCCCCATAAGATCCAGCTCGGCGCCAAGATCACGCAGGGGTTGGGCGCCGGCTCCCGTCCCGAGATCGGCCGCGCCGCGGCTGAAGAGACGATCGAGCAGGTCAGCAAGATGCTCGAAGGCGCGCATATGTGCTTCATTGCGGCCGGCATGGGCGGCGGCACGGGCACAGGCGCTGCACCGGTCATCGCCAAGGCGGCGCGTGACATGGGCATCCTGACCGTTGGCGTCGTGACCAAGCCGTTCGCCTTCGAGGGCAATCGTCGCGCCAAGAGCGCCGATGCAGGCATCGAAGAACTGCAGAAATATGTCGATACGCTGATCGTCATCCCGAACCAGAATTTGTTCCTGGTCGCCAATGCGAACACCACCTTCAAGGAGGCGTTCCAGATGGCGGACGAGGTGCTGCAACAGGGCGTGCGCGGCATCACCGACCTGATGGTCATGCCGGGCCTCATCAACCTCGACTTCGCCGACGTCCGCTCGGTGATGCAGGAAATGGGCAAGGCGATGATGGGCACCGGCGAAGCGACCGGCGACAATCGCGCGATCGAGGCGGCGTCCAAGGCGATCGCGAACCCGCTGCTCGACGGGGTGAGCATGAAGGGCGCCAAGGGCGTCATCGTCTCGATCACCGGCGGCGACGACATGCGCCTGCTCGAAGTCGATGAGGCAGCGAACCACATTCGCGAGCTGGTCGACGAAGACGCGAACATCATCTGGGGGTCGGCATTCAACCCCGAGCTCGAGGGCAAGATCCGCGTATCGGTCGTCGCGACCGGTATAGAAGCCGAGCCACGGCCAGTCGCCGCAGCAGCGCCCGCATCGCGCGCCTTTACCTTCTCGGCACCGAAAAAGGCCGAGGAAGCAGCTGCGCCGGTCGTCGAGGCCCCCGCACCCGTGGTTGCCGAGTCGGTGGCGCTCGAGGCCGAGGAGCCGGCTGCCGACATCAAGCTGGAATCGTCCGAGGACAGCGACGAGCTGGTGCTGGGCAGCGAGACCCAGGTTCCCAACATTCAAGTGTTCGGCGACGAAGAAGACACGCCCCCGGCAGCAGCGCCCGAGCCCGATCTTTCGGTGCGCCGCCGCTGGCTTTCACCCGGTGCGCCTGCAACCGCTGAGGCGGCACCGGCCCCGGCCCAGCCCGTCGAGCCGGCGCCCGCCGCGCCGCGCGTGAAGCTGGGCGGCACCCTGTTCGAGCGTATGTCGAGCGTGTCGCGTGGCGCCGCGCGTGAAGAAGAGCCGTCCGACAAGGATTCGGTCGATATCCCCCGCTTCCTGCACCGCCAGAACAATCAATGAGATGAAGCCCGAGGGCGCGCCCGGTTCATCGCCGGAGCGCGTCGCTCTGGCGCGCCTCGTCCGGGCCGGACATTGCCGGTTCAGCCGGACTGGGCTCTAGGCTGGCTCCTTATGCGCGTGTTTCGCCTTTTCGGGTCTGCTGCTGCGTTGATCGTGCCGTTGTCGGCGGCGACCGCCGCCGCTCAGCTGCAGAGCGTCCAGACGGTCCAGCAGATCAACCCGCTGGGTGATGAGCTGGCCGCCGAAATGCCGCTGCTGGCCACAAATCCCCTGGATATCAACGCTTTGGTTCGTGCCGGGGAACTGGCATTGAAGCTTGGCGACCCGACCGCGGCAGCGACCTTCTTCGCCCGGGCGGAACGCCTCGATCCGCGTAACGCGCGGATCAAGGCAGGCATGGGCAGCATCCTGGTCCAGTCCGAGCGTCCCGGCGAAGCGCTGCGTCGGTTCGGTGAAGCTGAGACGCTCGGCCTCGATCCGCGCAACTATGCTGCCGACCGGGGGCTTGCCTATGATCTGATCGGCCAGCAGGAACGTGCCCAGCGCGACTATCGTCTGGCGCTGAAGGACGCGCCGGCGGACGAGACGATTCGGCGTTATGCCTTGTCGCTCGGTATTTCGGGCAAGCGCGACTTGGCGCTGCAGCAGCTCGACCCCCTCCTGCGCAAGAGCGATCGCGGCGCATGGCGCGCGCGCGCCTTCATCCTGGCGATGAACGGCGACGATCAGGGGGCGTCGCGGATCGCGACCAACATGATGCCGCCCGGGCTCGCCCAGGGCCTGTTGCCCTTTTTCGACCGTTTGCCCGCGCTTGGGCCGACCGACCGCGCCTTCGCCGTGCATTTCGGCGAATTGCGCCCGACGCCCGAGCGGATCGCCGATACACGCATGATCCCGGTGCTGGCTCCCCTGGCGCCCGAGCCAGGCGTGCCTGCGCCGGTTGCCGTCGCGGCGGTGCAGCCCGTGGCGAAGCCCGCGCAGCAGGAGGATCGCCGCAGCCGGCGCAAGAAGCGCGGCAAACAGGACGTCGTCCAACTGGCGGTTGCGGCGCCGCCACCACGGGTACTGCCCCAGCCCGATCCATTGCCGCAGCCGCCGGCCTATGTCGCAAGCGCTGACCCGGCCGAGCCGCCGGTCAACATGGCGGCCACCCCGACATATACACGCATCCCGGAGACTGCGCGGCAGAGCATGACGGCTGCACCGGTGGCCGGATCACGGTCGCCACAGGCATCGGCGCCGACCGCAATTGCTGCAGCCCGGACGCCGACGCCGAGCCGCACTCGCCCACCGGCGGAAGCCGATACCCGGGTTTCGACCAGCCCCGCCCCGTCGATTGCGACGAAACCGGTGTCGCCATCTGCTTCCGGGCCAGTGGTGCTTGCGTCGTCGTCCATGCCGGGCCGCCCAGCGGTTGATGTAACACCGCCGGCCAGGTCGACTATGCCTCCAGTCGAGACCGCCACCCGGGTTCCCGAGGCGACAACGCAGCGTTCGGTCTCAACGCCATCGACCTCTTCGCCGACCGTCGAGCCGGTGGCGCTGGCCACGTCGACCCCTGTCGCGACAGCCCCCGTCGCTACCGGTGCGGTCAACACATCTGCCCTGCCACCGGCCCATGTCGCCAGCGCAGCGCCCGCGCCGGTGCGGAGCGAGGATTCGATCCTCGCCAGTATCATCGCCGATATATCCGTGCCCGGATCGGAGCTCGGTGTCGCGCCGGTCGAGACCGCCCGAGCCGAGCCGTCGCCCACGCCTCAGGCTGCGGCAGCTCAGGCCGCGCCTGCACCGATCGATACGGGGGCGGCTGCGCGGGAAGCGGCGGAGAAGAAGGCCGCTGCAGAAAAACAGGCACTGATGGAGAAACAGGCACTCGCCGACAAACAGGCGCTTGCTGACAAAAAGGCGGCGGAGGCGAAGAAGCTGGCCGAGGCGAAGAAGGCTGCCGAGGCCAAGAAGGCGGCTGAACTGAAAAAGAAGAACGACCCCAAGCTGCTCGAGCCGTCGCGTATCTGGGTGCAGGTCGCGGGGGGCGCGAACGAATCCACCTTGCCCAAGGAGTGGGAGAAGGTGCGGGCCAAGGCGCCGGCGATGTTCCGCGGCCGAGTCGGCTGGACGACGCCGTTGCGCGCGACCAATCGCGTTTTGACCGGCCCGTTCAAGAGCAACGAGGAAGCGCGCGCCTTCGTCAACGCGCTGACCAAGGAAGGGCTGTCCGCCTTCACCTTCACCAGCGAAGCGGGCCAGAAGGTCACGAAGCTGGCCGCAAAGTGAGCGAAGCACCGCGCCACATGCCATGGGCTGCGGACCCGGCGAAGAGCCGTGGTCGCCTGCACCAGGAGCAGCGCGAAACCGTGCGCGGGCCGCGCGATGCCTTTCAGCGCGACCGCGACCGGATCATCCATTCGATCAGCTTTCGCCGCCTGCGCCACAAGACGCAGGTGTTCATGGCGCCCGACGGGGATCATTTCCGCGTTCGCCTGACCCATAGTCTCGAGGTTGCACAGATAGGCCGCACCGTCGCCCGCACGCTCGGACTCAATGAGGATCTCACCGAGGCACTGTGCCTGGCGCATGATATCGGCCATCCGCCCTTCGGCCACGCCGGGGAGGATGCGCTGCAGGCGGCGCTGACGGGGCAGGGCGGGTTCGACCACAATGGAAATACGCTGCGCGCGCTGATGGTGATCGACAGCCCTTATCCGCGCTGGAACGGGCTGAACCTGACCTGGGAGACGCTCGAAGGCCTGGCCAAGCACAACGGCCCGATCGCGACGCCGCAATGGGCGCTGGCCGAAGCGGATGCCGCGTTCCCGCTCGACCTGACGCGCTGGCCGTCACTGGAGGCTCAGGTCGCGGCGATCGCCGACGACATCGCCTATGACAATCATGACATCGATGACGGGCTTCGAGCTGGGCTGCTGACGCTCGACCAGATCCTGGCGGTGCCGGTGGTCGCGGCAGGATGGGATGCGACGCGCAAGCGTTTTCCCGATGTCGCGCCCGACCGGCTGGTTGGCGAACTGGTGCGGTCGCAGATCGGCACGATGGTCAACGACCTGATCGCCGAGACGCGCCGCCGCGTGGACGGCGCCGGAATCGAAACCGAAGACGATGTGCGGGCGGCGGGAACGTGCCTGGCGGGATTTTCGGCGGAGATGCGTGAGGCCGAGCGGTCGCTCAAGCGCTTCATGTACGCCAATCTCTATCATCATCCGCGTCAGCTCGACGCGGCGAAGATCGCCGGGGAGCTCGTTGCGGGGCTGTTCGACGCCTATCATGCCGAACCTGGCCGGATGCCCGCCGACTGGTATGGGCGGCTGCCTGCGGAAGAACCCGCACGCAGCCGCCACATTGCCGATTTCATTGCCGGGATGACCGATCGGTATGCCGTCACCCGCTATCGCGAAGTGGTTGGCCCGATCGACCTGCCCGAGGGGTTTTAGCGCGCGGCGAGTGCGACCGGGGTCAGCTTCGCCTGAGCGCCCTTCACGGTGAACGAGACTGGCTCACCGCCCGACACGCCACTGATCTGGTCGCCGCGGACGACGAACTCGAAGGCGCTGCCCGACGGGAAGCGGCGGCCGCTGATGACGACGCGGTTCGCCTTGAGGGTCGTGGTATAGACAAAGGTCTGGCCGTCGCGCGTGAATTTGCGTGGCTGCACGTCGTCCTTGGCGAACGCTGGGGTGGAGAACGTCGCCAGCAGGGCGGCGGCGGCGAGAAGGGTCTTGGTCATGATCTTTCCTTTCGTTGCTCGAAAGCCAGATCAGCATCCTCCGCTTGTCTTGTGGGCTTAGGATATTGCAGTGCAGCAAAATCCCAACCGCAAAGATTGCGCGACCAGTTGCAGGAAACGGACGGTAAGCCGTTTCCGTCGCCCGGAATGACAAACTCTTGCGACACCATGGGTGTACAAGGACCGGGAGGACGACGGGAACCAGACCATGGCAGATGCCGGCATTGCGTTGAATCGTTTCGGGCTGGGCGCAAGGCCTGACGAGGCCATACCCGACGATGCGCGGAAATGGCTGCTGGGGCAGTTCGGCGCCTTCGATCCGAAGCCGGCGGTGATCGCGACGTTGCCGAGCCGGAAGGTGATTGCCGGGGCGCTATCGGACTATATGGACCAGACGCGCATGCTTCGGCGGGAATCGGGAACAGGGCGGGGGAAGCGAGGCCCCGCCGCGGCAGCACCGGCGATGGCAGCTCAGGCTAAGACTGGCGACTCGATGGCACAAACCGCGATGACGCCTGGCGCCAACGGTGCGCACGCCGGGAATGATCCCGTGAAACAGGCACGCCAGTTCGCCCAGCGGCAGGCGCGGGACTATTACATCCGCGCTGTCGGCGCGCGCACCTCGACGGCGCTCGCCACGCCTGCACCTTTCGTCGAGCGGCTGGTGCATTTCTGGGCCAATCATTTCGCTATCTCGATCGACAAAATGCAGGTCGTCGGCCTTGGCGGGCTGCTGGAGTTCGAGGCGATCCGGCCGCATGTGCTCGGCAGGTTCGGCGACATGCTGAACGCGGTGGAGCGGCATCCGGCAATGCTTCTTTATCTCGATCAGGCGCAATCGGTCGGTACCGGCAGCCCGGCCGGCGCGCGCGCGGTCGCGCGCGGCAACCGCAATCTCGGGCTGAACGAGAATCTCGCGCGCGAGATCATGGAACTGCACACCCTGGGTGTACGCACCGGCTACGATCAGGCGGACGTCACCGAATTTGCCCGGGCGATGACCGGCTGGAGCGTCGCGGGGCTGACTCGGGGCATCTTCGCACGCGCTGCGGGAACAGCCGGGGTGCCGGGCGATTTCGTGTTCGCCGCGCCACTGCACGAGCCGGGCGCGCGCACGATCATGGGCAAGACCTATGCGCAGGGCGATGAGGCGCAGGCACAGGCGGTGCTCGACGATCTGGCTGTCCATCCGGCGACCGCTCGGCATATCGCGACCAAGCTCGCGCGGCATTTCACCAGCGATACGCCGCCTGCGGCGCTGGTGCGGAGGATGGAGGCGTCTTTCCTGAAGACGGGCGGTGACCTGCCCAGTCTGTACCGTGTGCTGATCGACGCGCCCGAAGCCTGGGCGGTCCAGCCCGCCAAGTTCAAGACTCCCTGGGAATGGTCGATCTCGGCTTATCGCGCTTTGGGCATGACGGCGATCCAGCCCCGCGCCGTGACGGCAGTGCTCAACCAGCTCGGCCAGCCGACATGGAAACCGGGCTCTCCGGCCGGTTATGACGATATCGCGGCAAGCTGGGCCGGGCCGGACGCCATCCTTCGGCGGGTTGAGGCGGCGGAACGATTCTCGGCCCGGGCCGCGGCACAACTTGATGCCCGTACGCTGGCGCCGAAGCTGTTCCCGACGACCCTCTCGACCACTACCGCCCAGTCGCTCACCAGGGCCGAAAGCGCGGGGCAGGCGCTGGCGCTGCTGCTTGTCGCCCCCGAATTCATGCGGAGATAGACATGATCGATCGTCGCTCCTTTATCGGCGCCGCCACGATCGGCACGGTGGCCCTGGCGTTCTCGCCGCGCCTCGCCTTCGCCAAGGCAGAGACCGACAAGCGCTTCGTCTTCATCATCCAGCGCGGCGCGGCTGACGGGCTCGGTACGGTTGCCGCGGTCGGCGATCCGGCCTTTGCCGGCGCGCGCGGTATGCTCGCCGACGATTTCGCGACGGCGACCAAACTGGACTCGATGTTCGCGCTGCACCCTTCGCTCGGTGGGATCGGTACTCTTTATGGGCAGGGCCAGGCGCTGTTCGCCCATGCCATCGCCTCGCCGTATCGCGACCGATCGCATTTCGACGGGCAGAATGTGCTCGAGACGGGCGGGCCGGGCGCGTACCGGGTCAAGGACGGCTGGCTCAACCGCATGCTCACCATTTTGCCGCCGACCAAGGCCAAGGCGATCGCGATCTCGGCAACCGTGCCGATGGCGATGCGGGGAAGCAATGAGGTCTCCTCCTATGCGCCATCGTCGCTGCCCGACGCCTCGGATGCGCTGATGGAACGGGTGTCGATGCTCTATCAGGGCGACAGCCAGCTCCACGCACTGTGGAGCGAGGCGATGGCCACGCGCGCGCTTACCGGTGGCATGACCAATGACGAAGGACGCAATGCCGCCGCGACCGGCGCGATGGCGGCCAAGCTGTTGGTACCCGCGAACGGCGCGCGGATCGCGATGATCGAGACCGGGGGTTGGGATACCCATGCGCAGCAGCGCGGGCGGCTCGGCGGGCAGCTTCGTGCGCTCGACGGGATGGTGGGCGCGCTGCAGACAGGGCTCGGGCCGCTCTGGGCCGATACGATGGTGCTGGTCGCGACCGAATTCGGGCGAACGGTCGCGATCAACGGCACAGGCGGGACCGATCACGGTACTGGCAGCGCGGCGATGCTGATCGGTGGCGGCGTGAAGGGGGGACGGGTGCTGGCCGACTGGCCGGGACTTGGCCAGTCGGCGCTGTTCGAAGGACGCGACCTGAAACCGACGCTGCAGCTCGACGCATTCATCGCGGGGGCGGTGGCCGGGCATTTCGGGATCGAGCCCGGACGGGCGATGGCGGCGCTGTTTCCCGACATCGGTCACGGGCGGCCCATTGACGGACTTGTCCGAAGCTGAAAATCCCGGTGTGTCGCGCCGGTGCAACGTATTTCTCCGTAAGTAGTTGTAGTGAAATCGATATTTTAGAGCCGGTTTCGAAGGATATGGGACATGCTGGTGTCCCATATCTCCCCCGGGGTGGCATCATGTCGCATATGCCATGCACCGGTCGGCTCGATTCAACGTGATCGCAAGTGCGGCGATTCTGGTGGCATGACGAGGACAGGCCCAACCCGCTTCCACCGACCTTGCTGCGCCGACCGCCCTCGGCAAGGCACTGGCCGACAATCGGGTGGGGCAGGGCACAATGAGCGGGGCTGAGCGAACAGGCGGCCGATCTGGGCGGCAGGACAGACTCCCATGCGATTTGAGTGTAGGCGCGCCATCCGCTAAGGGCCGCGCTCGCTCTTTAGACCGGACCAGCAATGACCCTTTACACCCGTTTCGCCGCACATCTCGATGCGGTGCTCGATGCCCTTGTCGCGGCAGGCGATCTGCCCGCCGGGCTGGACCGCGCCAATGTCACTGTCGAGCCGCCGCGCGACCCGAGCCATGGCGACCTCGCGACCAACGCAGCGATGGTGCTGGCCAAGCCGGCCGCGACCAATCCGCGTGCCCTGGCGGAGAAGATCGCGGCTGGGCTGGACAAACTCGACGAGGTTGCGGGCGTCTCGATCGCAGGGCCGGGTTTCATCAACCTCGCGCTGACCGACGACACCTGGCGCGGCGAACTATCGACGATTCATGACGAGGGCGCGGATTATGGCCGGTCGGCCAGGGGCGCGGGCACGACCGTGAACGTCGAATATGTCTCGGCCAACCCGACCGGCCCGATGCATATGGGCCATTGCCGTGGCGCAGTGGTGGGCGATGCGCTGGCCAGCCTGCTCGAATTCGCCGGCGCGACGGTGATCCGCGAATATTATGTCAACGATGCCGGCGGGCAGGTCGATACGCTCGCCCGTTCGGTGCACCTGCGGTACCGCGAGGCTCTTGGCGAGGACGTCGGCGAGATTCCGGATGGCTATTATCCTGGCGATTATCTCGTTCCAGTAGGCCAGGCGCTCGCCAACGAGTTCGGCGACAAATATGCTGGCGCGCCAGAGAGCGACTGGCTGATATTGTTCCGCCAGCGTGCAGTCGCGGCGATGATGGAACTGATCAGGACCGACCTAGCTTTGCTCGGCATCCACCACAACCTCTTCTCGTCCGAGGCCGAGTTGCAGGCGGCGGGGAAGCCCGAGGCAGCGGAGGTGGAATTGCGCGCGCGGGGCTTGGTCTATGACGGTATGCTTGAAGCGCCTAAGGGCGAGATGCCCGAGGACTGGGAGCCGGTGGTGCTGCCATTGTTCCGATCGACTCAGTTCGGCGACGATCAGGATCGGCCGATCAAGAAATCGAACGGGCAATGGACCTATTTCGGCGCCGACCTCGCCTATCACTACCAGAAGGCGCAGACGGCTGACGCCCTGATCGACATCTGGGGTGCCGATCATGCCGGCACGGTGAAGCGGATCGTTGCCGCGGTGCAGGCGCTGACTGGCGGCAAGACTCGCTTCGACGTGAAGCTCGTCCAAATGGTTCGACTTATGCGCAACGGCGAACTCGTTAAGATGGGCAAGCGGCTTGGTAATTTTGTCACGCTAGCCGAAGTCGTGGAAGAAGTTGGCAAGGATGTGGTCCGCTTCACCATGCTGACGCGCAAGGCCGACACCCAAATGGATTTCGATTTCGCCAAGGTGGTCGAGGCCTCCAAGGACAATCCGGTCTTCTATGTGCAGTATGCCCATGCCCGGGTCGCCTCGCTCCATCGGCGCGCGACCGAGGCCGGCATCGTCTGCGGTGCGGCCGACCTGTCCCAACTTGAAACGGAGGACCTGGCGCTGGTGAAGCGTGCCGCGCAGTTCCCGCGGGTGGTCGAGACAGCGGCAGCGGCGCGTGAGCCGCACAGAATTGCCTTTTATCTATATGACTTAGCGGCAGAGTTCCATTCCCTCTGGAATGTCGGAAACGACCGGCCCGATCGCCGTTTCCTGATCGTGGACAATCCGGCGGTCACCTGCGCGCGGCTTTTCTTGGCCGACGCTATCGGGCAAATCATTCGCAACGGACTCGGCATCATGGGGGTGCAGGCGGTCCAGGAGATGAACTGATGACGACGTCGGACGATTTCGAGGTCCGCGACGAGGATCGGCTGCCCTGGCTCGAAACAGTCGACGAGGATTACGACCAGGGTCCGTCGGTCCTGCGTGTCGTCCTGATCGTCGTGCTCGGCCTTGCCCTTCTTGCGGCCGCGATCTTCGGCTTCAGCTGGTACAAGAAGCAGCAGGGCGCCGACGGCAATGGTGCCCTGATCGTGGCGCAGGAGGGCGACTATAAGGTCAAGCCTGACGATCCCGGCGGCATGAAGGTCGAGGGCGAGGGCGAAGTGGCCGTCGCGACGAGTGACGGTGCCGGTGGCGGCAACGCCGCGATCGACCTGAATGCGACGCCGGAAGCACCGGTTGCCGGGACGCGCGCTGCGCCCGCAGCACCCGCGACCGGCGGATCGAGCAAGGCGGTCGTGGCTATTCCGGCGTCCGGCGGCAAGCTTGGCGCGACCACGCAATCGGCGGCGCCTGTGGCAGGCCCGGCATCGCGTGGCTCGCTGGTACAGCTCGGCTCCTTCCCTGACGAGGGCGCGGCCAACACGGCCTGGGCTCAGGCCGCCAAGCGCTTCACCTATCTCGCCCCGATGGGCAAGTCGGTGCAGAAAGCCGAGGTCAATGGCCGCACCGTCTATCGCCTGCGCGTCAACGCCGGCAGCGCCGGTGCGGCGTCGGAATTGTGCGGCAGGCTGAAGGTTGCCGGCGAGGCGTGCTTCGTCGCGAACGACTGAGTGGTCGGCCCCTGGCCGAAAGGGAGGGGTTTTTGAGGGGGAGGCTTCCTGTTAGGCAGCCTTCCCATGAAGCCCGTCATTTACGGCCTGTCCGGCCTGAGTCTCACGCCTGAGGAACGATCCTTTTTCAGCCAGGCCGATCCGGCGGGCTATATCCTGTTCAAGCGCAATATCGCCGATCGTGCGCAGGTTCGTGCGCTGACCGATGATCTGCGCGCGCTTTCCGGGCGTGACGACCTGCCGATCCTGATCGACCAGGAGGGCGGGCGTGTCGCGCGGATGCAGCCGCCCGAATGGCCGGCTTTCCCGGCCGGACCTTCCTTCGATGCGTTGTACGAGACCGCGCCGATCTCGGCGATCGAGGCGGCCCGGGCCAATGCCCAGGCGATTGCGCTGATGCTGGCCGAGGTTGGCGTCACCGTCGACTGCCTGCCGCTGCTCGACGTATCGCAGCCCGACACGACCGAGGCGATCACGACACGGGCGCTCGGCTCGGAGCCGATGCGTGTCGGCGCGATGGGCCGGGCGATGGTCGAGGGGCTGCGCGACGGCGGCGTTGTCGGCGTGGTGAAGCATATGCCGGGGCATGGCCGGGCGAAGGTCGATACCCATTATCACCTGCCCACCGTCACCGCGTCCGATGCCGAGCTCGAGATCGACCTGGCGCCGTTCAGGGCGCTTGCCGATGCGCCGATGGGCATGACGTCGCATATCGTCTTCCAGGCCTGGGATCCGGAGCGCCCGGCAACCCTGTCGCCGATCGTGATCGAGGACGTGATCCGCAAGCGCATCGGCTTCGACGGCCTGCTGATGACCGACGATATCGACATGAAGGCGCTGACCGGCAGCGCGGGCGACAAGGCGGCGGGCGCGATCGCCGCCGGGTGCGACCTTGTGCTCGATTGCTGGGGCCGGATGGACGAGATGGACGACATCGCGTCGCGGATCGGCGAGATGCCGGCGCGGTCGCTGGAGCGGCTCGACCGGGCGATGGCGACGATCGCCGGCCGGGCGCCAAAGGGCGACATGGCCGAACTGATCGCGAAGCGGGATGCGTTGCTGGGATTGGCCTAGTTCCTTCCCGCGCCGGGGAGGATTGTGTCGCGCGCCTGGCTTCGCCACAACCGCATCATGGATGAGCCCGAGACGCTGACCCTTGATATCGACGGCTGGGAAGGGCCGCTCGACCTGTTGCTGGCACTCGCGCGCAACCAGAAGGTCGACCTGCGCGAGATATCGATCCTTGAGCTGGTCGATCAGTATCTGCGCTTCATCGAGGAAGCCAAGGCGATCAAGCTCGAGGTGGCGGCCGATTATCTCGTGATGGCGGCGTGGCTCGCCTATCTCAAATCGGCGCTGTTGCTGCCGCGCGATCCCGAAGAGCAGCCGAGTCCCGAGGAACTGGCGCTGCGGCTGCAATTGCGGCTCGAACGGCTCAACGCGATGCGCGAGGCAGGCGCCCGGCTGATGGCGCGCGACCGGCTCGACCGCGACGTCTTTGTCCGGGGTGCCCCCGAGGGGCTTCGTACCGTGCGCAAGGCGTTGTGGCAGGCCGAGATCTACGACCTGATCTCCGCCTATGGCCGGATCAGCGCCCGCACGCGGCCGGTGATGCATATCGTCGCCAATCGTCCCGTGATGACGCTCGACGCGGCGCTGGAACGGGTATCGCGCCTGGTCGGGGAACGGATAGACTGGGCCGTGATCGAAACCTTCCTGCCCGAATCCGCAACCGGCATCTTCCGCAAATCGGCGCTTGCATCGAGCTTCGTGGCGGCGCTCGAGCTGGCGCGGCAGGGCAGGGTCGAGCTTCGCCAGAAATCACCCTTTGCACCGCTTTATCTCAGGGCGCCTGAGCTGAAGGCTGGGGCATGAAGCGCGCCGACGACCTGACGCGCGCGGTCGAGGCGGTGCTGTTCGCGGCGACCGAGCCGATGACGATGGACGCGATCCGCGCGCATCTGGGCAATGCCGACAATATCCGGCCGGTGCTCGACGAGATCCAGTCCGACTTCGCTGGGCGTGGCATCGAGCTGGTAAGGCGCGGCGACCGCTGGCATTTCCAGACCGCCGGCGACATGGCGCACCTGCTGCGCCGTGACCGGGAGGAGCCGCGCAAGCTGAGCCGCGCCGGCATCGAGACGCTGGCAATCATCGCCTATCACGAGCCCGCGACTCGCGCCGAGATCGAGGCGATTCGGGGCGTGCAGATATCCAAGGGCACGCTCGACGTGCTGATGGAGGCCGGCTGGATTCGTCCCGCTGGACGGCGTGAGGTGCCGGGGCGCCCCTTGCTCTATGCGACGACGCCGGAGTTCCTGGCCCATTTCGGCCTTGCCAGCAGGCGTGACCTGCCGGGAATCGACGATCTGAAGGCGGCCGGCCTGCTCGATCCGGTCGATCTCGCCCTGGAACATGTCGGCGAACACGATGATCAGAACAGCGAGGTAGAAAACGTCGCCGATGAGGACTAGATAGGCCTACGTCCTAGGAGATTGGTGATGGGTAGTTTCAGCCTCGTGCATTGGCTGGTGTTCGGTGTGATCGCGATCCTCGTGCTGGGGGGCGGCCGCTTCTCGAATATGATGGGCGACGTCGCCAAGGGCATCAAGCAGTTCAAGAAGGGCATGGCCGAAGACGACGAGCCCGTGCGGGAGCCGAGCCGCATCGAGACCCGCAAGACCGGTGAGCCGGTGATCGAGGTCGAGACCGAGAAGCTGCGCGAGGAGCGCTGAGCTTCACAAGACGTCGCGGCGGGCGTGCCGGCGTGACGCGTGGATAACGGCCGGCGAGATCGCGAGCTGCCGGCCGTCTGGTAACGCCCATAGAGTTTTCGCATGTTCGGTATCGAGCCACAAGAATTCCTCCTCGTCGGTATCGTGGCGTTGATCGTCATCGGGCCCAAAGACTTGCCCAAGGCGATGCGTATCATCGGCTATTGGGTCGGCCGTGCGCGTGGCGTCGCGCGCCAGTTCCGCTCCGGCTTCGATACGATGATGCGCGAGGCCGAGCTGCAGGAAATGGAAAAGAAGTGGGCGGAAGAGAATGCGCGAATCATGCGCGAGCACCCGCCCACGCCACAGCAGATGCTGCCGCTGGCGGTCGAGGTCGACCATGAGGATCTGGCCGTCGTGCTGGTCGAGCCGCCGGTGATCGCCGCCGCGCCCGAGCCGGAAGCGTTGCCGGAGCCTGCCGCCAAGCCGGCGCGCAAGCCCAGGGCAAAGGCCGCTGCCGATGACGCGAAGCCTGCCGCCAAGCGCGTGCGCAAACCAGCCGCAAAGACCGATTCATGAACGCGCCCGCCGACGATCTTGACGCAAGCCGCGCTCCGCTGCTCGATCATCTGATCGAACTTCGGCGGCGCCTGCTCTATTGCGTTGTCGCCGTCGTGCTGAGCTTCGTCGTCGCCTTTTATTTCGCCGAGCGGATTTTCGGCTTTCTGGTACAACCACTGGTTGCCGCCGGACAGAGCAAGATCATCTATACCCAGATCTTCGAGGCGTTCTTCGTCCAGGTGAAGGTGGCTTTCTTCGCGGCGATGATGCTGTCCTTTCCGGTAATCGCCAACCAGCTCTGGCAGTTCGTGGCGCCAGGCCTGTATCGCCAGGAGAAGAAGGCCCTGCTGCCCTTCCTGCTCGCGACGCCGGTATTGTTTATCGGTGGCGCGGCGATGGCTTATTACGTTGCCGTGCCCATGGCGCTGCACTTTTTGCTTTCCTACCAGGGAAACATGGGCGGCATTCAGCAGGAAGCGCTGCCTTCGGTGGCTGGCTATCTGTCGTTCGTGATGCAGTTTCTGTTCGCGTTCGGCGTTTCGTTTCTGCTGCCGGTCGTGCTGATGCTGCTCGAACGGGCAGGTATAGTGACGCGCAAGCAGCTTATAGCCGCGCGGCGCTATGCCATCGTGGGCGCCTTCGCGGTCGCTGCAGTGCTGACTCCTCCCGATATCGGGTCGCAGCTATTGCTCGCGATACCGTTGTGCCTGCTCTACGAACTGGCGCTGATCGGCATCTGGTTCACCGAGCGGAAGCGGGCGAAGGCAGCGACCGATGCAGAGACGACAGACATCGAGAAGGCGTAAAGCCTCTCCGGAGCTGGCGGAGACCTCCACAGGGCAAAAGAAAAGCCCCCTCCCGCTCGGGAGGAGGCCTTGGTCTGCCTAGAGCTGGCAGCGAATTATTTGGCGTCGTTAGCCGTCTTTGCGACGGTGCTGCCGGCCGAGGACACATCCTTTCCGACGCCTTCGACCGTGTTGCATGCGCTGACCATCAACGCTCCGGCGACGAGGGCCAGTCCAACAAGCTTGCGCATCGAATATCTCCTGAGATTTGGCTTCTGCCATGAGCTCAATGATCGGCAAGCGCCTTCGTTCCGTGAAAGAAACGGCGCGATACTGCTGAGCTGAAAAAGAATTTGGGCCCGAGAGCGTCACCGGGGGGGAGGGTTGACGCTTTCGGGCCCATGTCTTGGATAGCGAGAGCGGGGGGGCATAAATTCACTATCCGAGTCTAAGAACGTGGCTTTCGCGGACGGGTTCCGGGGATTCGAAAATTTTTTCGATTCTTTTGAGCCGCCTGAATCAGTCGCGTCCGGTGACGGCGATCGAAATCTCATATGCGCCGACGAGAGGGTCGTGATGCAGCCGCGAGCGGAGCTGGCGGGACAGGCCTTCCATCACCCGGCCGTAGCGTTCCTCGACGACCTTGCGCAGATCGTCGCCATCCACCAGCGCCGGGGAATTGACCCGTAACAGCACCCGATCCTCGGTCTCGCCGGGCTTCACCGAGATGCGGATCTGCGCGGCGGCATTGAAGGTCATGGCCAGCTCGACGATCTCGGTGATGAGGAAGGCGACCGCAATCGCTACGTCCTGGTTGACCAGGAACGGATCGATATCGATCGCGATGCCGAGCTGGGAGGATCCTTCGGGCGCCGTCGCACGGATATTCGAGGCGAGTTCACCGATGACGGAGCGGAGCGAAAGGCCGCGATTCTCCTCGAGCTCGGCAAAATGGTGGCGGTGCACCACCGCAAGCGCATCGACGCGACGCTGGATCGAGGAATAGGCGCTCGTCGCCTCCTTGCTACGCGCGCCGCGGGCATGAAAATTGATCAGGCTGGAAATGACCTGGAGGTTGTTCTTTACCCGATGATGGACTTCGCGGGTCAGCCGGGTCTGGCGCACCAGCCCCTCGGCCAGGCCCGCCTCGTGCGCCGCGACGGTGCGGCTGATCATGCGGAACGTGTCGCCGAGCTCGCGAATCTCCTGGGCGGGCAGGGCACGGACTTCGGCCGGGTCGATCTCCTCGCCGGGCACATAAGCGGCGACGGCTGTGCGAAGGCGGCGGAGCGGGCGGATCAGGAGGCGGTCCACCACGAACCAGCCGATACCTGCCGCCGCTGCCCACATCAGGATCGGCAGCAGCATGGCGATGATAAGGGGGGAAGTGATCGGCGCGCTGCGCACGCTGGTCTGCAGCGCGAGGTTCCCGATGCCGAGCGAGGTTCGCATCGTCTCGCGCCGTTCGAGCGCTTCGCGCGGCGGCAACTGATTGAGCGGCAGGGAATCGCCCCCATTGATCAGCACCGCCTCATAAGGTGGTGCGAAATCGCTCGGCCTGCTCGTTTCGGTGAGGAAGCGCGACGGGAAAAATGCGGTCCCGGTGGCGCCCGTCGAGCCGGCGATCGCGAGAAGCAGGCCGCGTTCCGGCACGATACGCGCCGCAATCGGCTCGCTACCAGCCGCCAGGGTGGGCAGGTTTGCGGGGAAATCGGCACCGCACAGCGTGCGGGAGCGCCGATCCCTGATGACGAATCGTGTGCCGCTGATCGCCTGCTGGGCAAAGACGCCCTGCGCCCGGGCGCAGCTCGGTGCGTCACCCTGGTCGGCATCGAGCGCATTGAGCGCGACCCGGAGCGCGGTCATGTCACCCACCAGTTCGATGGCTAGCTTGCGCCCGCTCTCGGCCGACGCCAGGCGCAGCTGCGCACGGGCGCTTTCGTCGGCGGTCTGGGTCGTCTTCAGCGAGGCGAAAAAAGCGATGATCGCAAGCGGCAACAACGCCGCGCTCAGGATCAGGAAGATCTTGGCGCCGGTCGGAATCTGTGCCGCGAGCTTGTGGTTGCGAGCCGGAGCCTGAGGCTCGGCGGCGGAATCCGCCATGACCTGCTCAGTCGAGCTTGCTCAGGAGGTCGAGCATCTCGGGTGGAACCGATTCATCCACCGTCTTCTGATACACGGTGCGCAGCGCCGCCCCCATGTCTCGGTCCTTGCTCTGGACCTTGGCCGTTTTTGCGGCCCGCGGTTTTTTCGAAGACTCGTCGCCCGAACGCAAAATAGTCCCCCTTGAGCATCCGGTGTAAAAGCCGGGCATATCGAGAAACCTGGCCGAGGAAACGGCCAAGCACGTCGCGCATACAATCCACGACGAAAGCATGAAACCAAAGATCGCCTCGATTGTTCCATGTCCGATGCGAAAAAGCCCGGCACTCACGCTCGGGCCGCAAAACGCGTTGCAAAGGCGGGGGGGCGCTTCCACAAGGACCCCTGTCAGAACTTGGCGTTTTTTTTGGAGGAGACCCCGACAGCCATGTCGCTTGGACAGCAGCTTGCCCCCCACCTTCCTTTCCTCCGCCGCTATGGCCGGGCGCTGACCGGCAGTCAGCAGCATGGCGACCGCTATGTGCGTGCGACGCTCGAGGCGATCGTCGCGGCTCCGGCGGAGTTTCCGCGCGACGTCGATCCGCGGCTCGGTCTCTATCGTACGTTCCAGGCGATCTGGAGTTCGACCAACTATGACGAGACGCCGGAGAATGCCGGTGCCGATGCCGGCAGCACCCAGGAGGCGATTGCCCGCGCACGCCTCGCCAGGATGACGCCGCTGTCGCGCCAGGCGTTGCTGCTGACCGCGATGGAAGGCTTCACGCCCGAAGACGCTGCCTATCTGATCGAGGTCGAGACGAGCGAAGTCGAGTCTCTCGTCAATGAGGCTTTGGCCGAGATCGAGAAGCAGACCCGCGCCCGTGTGCTCATTATCGAAGACGAGCCTATCATTGCTATGGACATCGAGACGATCGTGCGCGACCTGGGTCATGACGTCACGGGGGTTGCCGTAACGCGCGATGAAGCGGTCGCCCTTGCGATGGAGGATCGTCCGGGCCTGGTGCTCGCCGACATCCAGCTTGCCGACGACAGTTCGGGCATCGATGCCGTCAAGGATATCCTGGCCGAGTTCAATGTCCCGGTCATTTTCATCACCGCATTCCCGGAGCGCCTGCTCACCGGCGAGCGGCCGGAACCGACCTTCCTGATCACCAAGCCGTTCCAGCGTTCGACGGTAAAAGCGGCGATCAGCCAGGCATTGTTCTTCGATTCCGCGACAGTTCCCGCCCTCTGACGGGAACTTTTGCCTGACCCCCGGCATTTGGGTTCCATCTGGTACGGACCCAAAACAATGCTCGGGGGTTATAGGCATATGGCAAATCCAGAAGAACAGACTCACCTCAGCGGTGAAGAGGCCCGGTCAGGCGCGACGCCTCATATGACGCGGTATGTACTGGGTATTTCCCTGGTGCTCGTGATCGTGATCTTCGCGTTCCTGCTGCTCCGCTAACCATTCAAATGAACGAAACCGCATGGCGTGGTGGACTTGACCAGAGTCCGCCCCCATGTTCGCTTTCCGGACCACGAAACGGATGTTCATGACCGACGCCTTCGAGACCGACGACGATGACGATACGGCGCCAGAGCCAGTCGAGCATGTTGCTCTGTCCGATTCAGACTTCAAGGCGCAGCTTGCGCAGGTAATCCCGCATCTGCGCGCTTTCGGGCGCTCATTGTCGGGTAACCGCGATCTCGCCGACGATCTCGTCCAGGAAACACTGATGAAGGCATGGGCGGCGCGGCTGCGCTTCCAGGCCGGTACCAACATGCGTGCCTGGACCTTCATCATCCTGCGTAATCTCTATCTCTCCCAGATGCGCCGCGCTCGCTTCAAGGGCGAATGGGACGATCTGGTTGCCGATCGCATCCTCGCCGCGCCGGCGAGCCAGGACAGGCATGTTGAGCTTGGCGACATGCAGCGCGCCTTGCTTCACCTGCCCCAGCCACAGCGCGAGGCCCTTATCCTCGTCGGCGCGGGCGGATTCGCCTATGAGGAAGCGGCGGAGATTTGCGGCGTGGCCGTCGGCACGATCAAAAGCCGCGTGGCACGTGGTCGGGTCGCGCTCGAGACGATCATGAATGACAACTCGCTGCCGTCGCGCCGGTCGCACAGCAACGAGCCGGGCATGACGGCGCTCGATTCGATCATGGGCGAAGTCGAGGATCTGAGTCGCGACCGCGGCGATTGAGAGGCGGCCCTGGGGCCGCCTCATGTGCCTGTAGTTATCAATGTTCCTTAAGAGCGGTGCGTCAGGCGTGCGCCGCCTAGCAGCGGCGTGCTTCGCGATCAGCGACGTCGATCTGGGAAAGCAGCGCAGTGAAATCGTCGATCTTGCTGTCCTGAGGGCCAAAGGCGCAATTTAGCGCGCCGCTGATCATGTCGCTCGTCTTTGGCGCCGCTACGATATATCCTTGGGATACGGAGTCTGCGGCAGAGGGCGAGATCTTGATCGACATGGTGCAAGAACGACCGAGCAACTGAAATCGTTGCTTGCAAACGCAAGTTAATTAACGGGATTACCCACAGTTGTCGCATGACTGACACAGGTCCTGAAGCGCTGATTAAAGGCGCGGTTCTCCGCGCGCGGGCGGAATCGCCTTTTTTGACCTTGCTGCTCGATCGCGAGGCGACCCTAGCGTCGCAGCTGGAGCGAGGACTGTTGCCGCCGCTATCGGCGGTTCCGATCGACGATCCCGACATGCCGGTGATGCGCCGATTGCGGCTCGAGCGCCGGAGGCTGGCATTGCTGGTCGCCATCGGAGACCTGGCCGGCTCCTACGACCTGACCGCCGTCACCGGCGCTCTGTCGGATTTCGCCGACCATGCGCTTCAGCGTGCGATCATCGCCGCCATCGCCGAGCGGACGCCGGGGGCCGAGCCGGTCGGCTTCGCTGCCATCGCGCTGGGCAAGCAGGGCAGTCATGAGCTCAACTATTCGTCGGACATCGATCCGATCCTGATCTTCGATCCGGCGACCTTGCCGTGCCGGCCGCGTGAGGAGCCGGACGAGGCAGCGGTGCGGATCGGGCGCCGCGTGGTCGAGATACTCCAGGCGCGCGACGGAGACGGCTATGTGCTGCGAGTCGATTTGAGGCTCCGACCGTCACCCGAGGTGACGCCGATCGTGCTGCCGGTGGATGCAGCGATTTCCTATTATGAATCGCTGGCCTTGCCCTGGGAGCGCGCCGCCTTCATCCGGGGCAGGGCGGCGGCGGGGGACCCGATTCTGGGCGGCCGCTTCCTGGAGACGATCAGGCCGTTCATCTGGCGCCGAGCGCTGGATTTCGGTGCGATCGGGGAAATTCGCGGCATCTCTCGCCGCATCCGCGACCATCATGCCCGGGGGCAGCAATTTGGCCCTGGTTTCGACCTGAAACGCGGACGCGGCGGCATTCGGGAGATCGAGTTCTTCGCGCAGATCCACCAGCTCATCCATGGCGGACGCGATCCGTCGGTGCGGGCACCGGCGACGCGCGACGCGCTGGCACGGCTTGCCGATGCCGGCTGGATCGCCGCCGGGGAAGCCGAGGCGATGACGGCCGCCTACACCCTGTTCCGGACGATCGAGCACAGGGTGCAGATGGTCGACGACCGACAATCGCACCACCTGCCGACCGGCCCGGCGCTCGACGGGCTCGCGCGGCTTCATGGCGTCGCCGATGGCCAGGCGTTGCTCGACCTGTTGAGGCCGCACGTCGAGGCGACCGCGCGGACCTATGAGTCGCTCGATCCCGAGGATGAAGGCGCACTGTCGCAGGACGGTGAGCATCTGGAGCAGCAGCTTGCCGAGGCGGGCTTTGCCGATGCGCCGGCGGCTGCCCGGCGGATCGAACAATGGCGCGCCGGCACCTATCCCGCGCTGCGCAGCCCTGCGGCGCGCGAGGCGCTCGAGGCGGTGCTGCCCGGGCTGATCGAGGCGCTGGCCAAGGCGCCCGATCCGCAGGGCGCCATCGTGCGGCTCGATGTCATGCTCGCGAAGCTGTCGAGCGCGATCAATTTCTTTCGCCTGCTCGAGGCCCGGCCTGCGCTGGCGCGGCTGCTTGGCGCGATCCTCAGCCATACGCCGACGCTGGCCGAGGCGTTGGGGCGGCGACCGGAATTGTTCGACGGGCTGATCGACGCGAGCGCGCTCGATCCCGTCTCCCCAGTCGCGGCGCTGGCGGAGGAGATGCGCGGGGAGGGCCGTGATTACCAGGCCGAACTCGACCATGTGCGCCGCGTGGTCGGCGAGAAGCGTTTCGCGCTGGGTACCCAGATCGTGGCCGGGGTCGGTGATCCGCTCGAAGTGTCGGCGGGCTATGCGCGGGTGGCCGAGGCCGCGATCATGGTACTCGCCGATGCGGCGGTGGCCGAATTCATCCTGAAGCACGGCGTGGTGCCGGGCAGCGAACTGGTCATCCTGGCGCTCGGCCGGATGGGCGGCGGGGCGCTGACCCATGCCTCCGACCTTGACCTGATCTATCTCTTCACCGGCGACTATATGGCGGAATCCGACGGCGAAAAGCCTTTGGGTGCGGTGCTTTATTATAATCGCCTCGCGCAACGTGTGAGCAGTGCCCTGTCGACTCCGACTGCCTCGGGGCCGCTCTATGAGATCGACACGAGATTGCGGCCATCGGGTACGCAGGGGCCGCTGGTCGTCTCGCTCGACGGTTTCGCGCGCTATCAACGCGAGGATGCCTGGACCTGGGAGCATATGGCGCTGACCCGCGCCCGGCCGGTTTTCGGCTCACCTGGCGCGCGCGCGGCTACTCAGGCCGTGATCGACGCGGTGCTGCGCGGGGACCGCCCGAAGCGCGACATCGTTGCCGATGCGATCGGCATGCGCGCCGAGATGGCCGCGCACAAACCACCGGCCGGGCCGCTCGATGCCAAGCTGTTGTCGGGCGGACTGGTCGATCTCGAGTTCGCAGTGCATGTCGTCCAGCTTACCCAGCATGCCGGGCTCGACCCGCATCTTGCGGTGGCGATCGGAGAGCTGGTCGATGCCGGGCTGGTACCGGTGCCGATCGCCGCAGCGCATGATTTCCTGACTCGCCTGCTCGTCGCGCTACGGCTGGTCGCGCCCGATGCGCAGCCACCGGCCCAGGCGACCCGCACCCTCATCGCCCGTGCGCTCGACGTCGCGGATTGGGAGGCGGTGGTTGCGTGCTTCGCGCGGACCCGGCAGGAGGTTTCCGACTTCTGGGCGGCAGTGGCGGCGGGATCGGCCGCGACCGGGAAAACGACGGGTGGAGACGAATGATGGCGGCGGTGATCGTGGGCGGCAAGCTTCCGGACGTTGAGCTGACCGCGCCGGGCGGCGGCAAGATCAATCTGCGCGACTATATCGGCAAGCCGCTGGTCCTGTATTTCTACCCCAAGGACGATACGGCCGGTTGCACCCGAGAGGCGCAGGACTTCAGCCAGCATTATGCCGAATTCCAGGCGCAAGGTGCCGCAGTCCTTGGCGTTTCGCGAGATACGCCGGCCAAGCACCAGAAATTCATCGACAAATATGAGCTGACGGTACCGCTCGCGAGTGACGATCAGGATCAGGCGATGGCTGCGTTCGGGGTCTGGGTAGAGAAGAAGCTCTACGGCAAGACCTATATGGGCATCGACCGCTCGACCTTTCTGTTCGATGCCGGTGGCACGCTGGTGCGGACGTGGCGCAAGGTACGTGTACCCGGCCATGTCGAGGAAGTGCTCGGGGCGCTGAAGGAACTCGGCTGATCGTCATGAGCATCGCTGACGCGGCACGGGGCGTGCTGGAAACGGCCGACCCTGCAGCGAAGGTCCGGGCGGCTCGCGCAGCGGCACGGGCCTGGCGGCGCGGACAGCTGGACCACAGGTTCGACACGCCGATGTCGGATCGTCCGGCGCGACCCCCGCTGCCCGAACTGCTGGTGCCGAGCCAGATGCCCCGGCGTGGCAAGGGCGGATCCGAGCGGGGGCGGATCGCGCTACTGCACGCGCTGGCGCATATCGAATTCGTCGCGATCGATCTCGCCTTCGACATGGTCGGGCGGTTCGGCGGCGAATTTCCGCGGAGTTTCACTGACGACTGGATTGCGGTCGGCGCCGATGAGGCGATGCATTTCGCGCTGCTCGACCGGCGCCTGAAGGCACTAGGCAGCCATTACGGCGCGATGCCGGCGCATGACGGCCTGTGGGAGTCGGCGACCGACACCGCGCACGATGCGATGGCGCGGCTCGCCGTCGTCCCGATGGTGCTGGAGGCGCGGGGACTGGACGTAACGCCGGAGACGATCCTGCGGTTCAGGTCGGCGCGGGACGAGACTAGCGCCCGCATCCTGCAACGTATCCTGACCGACGAGATACGGCATGTGCGGGCGGGCACCGTCTGGTTCGAATATGGATGCTCCGTCAACGGTTATACGCCCGAATCGCACTGGCGTTCCCTGGTCGAGCGACATTTTCGCGGGATAATTAAGCCACCATTCAACGACTCGGCGCGCGACTCAGCCGGTCTGACGCTCAAATATTACGGCGCGCTTGCCCCTTCCTGAAAAACTAGGCCAATTGCGACATGTCCAGGGCGTGGAGGGGCTGCGACCAGGACGAATTAGGGGCGGGCGCTGGATTTCCGGCAATCGCATTCAAATGGTCGCCGGGGATTGATGAACAAAATTTCCATCGCGTCGAGCGCGCATTTCGTGTCGCGGCTTAAGACGCACTTCACCACCCGGGATTTCATTTTTCACGACGGTCGTGATCTGCGCCGCTTCAGCGTCGGGGGGCGTGCCCAGGCGTTGATGGCCGGTGTTGCAGGCGTCACCCTGTGCTTTTCCGCTTATGGCGTCGCCCAGGCGGCGGTTGGGGCCGTTGCGATGAGCGGCATCGTCGATGCACCGCTCTCGCCCGAAGCCAAGGTAGCGCAGATGCAGGCGAAGGTCGCCGCGATGCAGGCCGATGTCGAAACCATCAAGCAGGCAGCCAAGGCCCATGCCGTTCGTGTCGAGCAGCGCCAGGCGCTGATCTCCGCCGTCATCTCCGGCAAGGGCGATCCCCGTGCGCTTGCTCTGGTCGCGCCGACGATCGACAGCCATTCCGACAAGGTCGCAGCCGATGTGGTCGCGCCGCTGAAGCAGATCGAGCTGCGCCAGGTCGCCATGGCGGTCAAGGCGCGGCAGGCAGTCGAGCAGCGTTACGCCATGACCGTGGCACATGTCCGCAAGCTAGGCATCGCGCCGGAGCGTTTCGCGCAGCGGATGCCGGCGATGGGCGGACCTTTCGAAGCAGCCGACAGCGCCGAGGCCGAGGCCGATCTTCGCGCCGACATGCAGTTCCGTTCGCTGTTCATGACCTGGAAGAAGCTCGATTCGCTCGAGCAGGGCGTGATCGCGATCCCCTCGGCCCAGCCGGTTGAACGCCTTGCCTTCACCAGCAATTACGGCGTCCGCTCCGATCCGTTCCGCGGCACGGCTGCGATGCATGCCGGCGTCGACATTCCCGGCCCGGTCGGCACGCCGATCTATGCAACCGCCGACGGCATCATCGACCGCGCCGAGCGTGCGGGCGGATATGGCAACATGGTCGAGATCAACCATGGCAAGGGCATCCAGACCCGGTACGGCCATCTTTCCAAGATCCTCGTGGCGCCTTACACCCGCGTGCATCGCGGTCAGTTGATCGCGCTGATGGGCTCGACCGGCCGCTCGACCGGGCCGCATCTCCATTATGAGGTCCGGATCGACGGGCATGCCGTAAACCCGATCCCGTTCCTGCAGACCGCCGACTATCTGGTCGCGGTGCAGGATCGCGCGCTGAAGACGACTCCGGTTTCGGTGGGCGGCCCGGCTGCGGCCGACTGATCGTCGGCTCCGGCCTCGGTTGCCGATGGTCCCAGGAACGCCTATCTGCCGTGTATGGCAACCATGACAGCTCCAGAAATCGCGCTCACCGATTCCGCCGCCGCGCGCGTCGCGACGATTGCGGAGAAACAGGGTAAGCCCGCCATTCTCCGCCTTTCGGTCGATGGCGGTGGCTGTTCGGGTTTCCAATATAAATTCGGGTTCGCCGACGCGATCGAGGCGGATGACGCCGTCGCCGAGAATCGCGGCGTGAAGCTGGTGGTGGATTCGATCAGCCTCGATCTCGTCCGCGGATCTGCGGTCGACTATGTCGAGGACCTGGGTGGTGCCGCGTTCAAGGTGACCAACCCCAATGCCGCGTCCGGTTGCGGTTGCGGCTCGAGCTTCTCGGTCTGATCCGTTGCGAATCGTCACCTACAACGTCAACGGCATCAAGGCGCGCCTGCCGCGCCTGCTCGAATATCTCGCCGAACAGGCGCCCGACGTGGTGTGCCTGCAAGAACTGAAATCAAGCGACGACACCTTTCCCGAGGCCGATATCCGCGCCGCCGGCTATGGCGCGCTGTGGCACGGGCAAAAGGGTTTCAATGGCGTCGCCGTGCTGGCGAAAGGCGCCGACCCGGTCGAGCGACATCGTGGGCTCGCTGGCGATCCAGACGACGAGCACAGCCGATATCTCGAGGCCGAGGTCGATGGCGTGGTGATCGCATCGATCTATCTGCCGAATGGCAATCCGCAGCCGGGGCCGAAATTCGACTATAAGATCAAATGGATCAAGCGCCTGTCGGATCGCGCGCGTGCGTTGCTCGCCGAGGAAAAGCCGGTGGTGTTGGCGGGCGACTATAACGTCATTCCCAATGACGATGACACCTTCTCCGTTCGTGCGATGCAGAACGATGCGCTGATGCAGCCGGAGAGCCGGTCGGGCTATCGAGCACTGGTCGCACAGGGCTGGACCGATGCGTTGCGCACCCGCCACCCCAAGGGGGGCGTATGGACCTTCTGGGACTATCAGGCGGGCGCCTGGCAGCGCGACGCGGGCTTCCGCATCGATCATCTGCTGCTCAGCCCGATCGCGGCCGATCGGCTGGCCGATGCCGGCGTCGACAAGGAGTATCGCGGCCGGGAAAAGGCGAGCGATCATGCGCCGACCTGGGTGCGGTTGCGCTGACGCCGATGGCGTTCGATCTCCAAAGCATGCTCCATTGTAAGGGTGAGTTCGAAACCGCCCGGCTATGCGACGAGCTTGGCGATCCGACGCCGGTGCGGCTCACATGAAGCGACTGGTGCTCGCGCTCCTGTTGCTGCCGGCGGCTGCCTTTGCTGAGGATCGAGACTATTGCCCGGCGCGGCCTGGCCTGGGTACGCCTGCCTGCACGATCTCGCCGGGGCGCGTGTCGGTCGAGACCGCACTGGTCGACTGGACTCGCGACGACAATGCACAACAGCGTGATGACACGATCCTGATCGGCGACACGCTCGTGCGCGTGGGCTTGACCGACGCGATCGAGGCGCAGGTCGGCTGGACGGCGTTCGGCCATGACCGGACCCGCGACAAAACCAGCGGCTCTGTCGCTACCGACAATCGAGTCGGAGATGTACTGATCGGTCTCAAGGCCAATCTCCGCCATCCCGACGGCAGTGGGTTTTCCCTGGCGGTGCAGCCCTTTGTAACGGTGCCGGTGGGTCGTCCGCCGATCGGCGCAGGGGATTGGGGCGCAGGGGTGGTCGTGCCGGTCAGCTTCGATCTTGGCCACAAGCTCAGCCTGCAATTCGCGCCCGAGGCCGATGCGGCTGTCGACCAGGACGGCAGGGGCCGTCATTTTGCCGCCAGTGGTACGGTCGGGCTCGGCGTGGCGGTCAGCGATTCAGTTAGCGGGACGATCGAATTCCAGGAGCTTAGGGACGAGGATCCGTCCGGCAAAACGACCCAGGCACTTGCATCGGTGTCCCTTGGTTGGATGCCCAAAAAAGACTGGCAGTTCGATGTGGGGGCGGTCGCCGGCCTCGACCATGATGCGCCCGATGCCGAACTGTATGCCGGCGTCTCGCGCCGTTTCTGATAGCGGCGATATTTCCCAAACATCGGCGCGTACTGCCCGAAATCGGTCAGTAAATCGGACAGGGGAGACTTGCAGATTTTTGGTAAGGCATTGGAAATAAAAGATTCAGCCGTTTGGCATGACTAATGCACTAACACAGATGCGGACCAACCGGTGTTGATCCGCAAATGCGGAGATTATGTCATGACCAAGCCCCTGTTCCTTACCCTCGCGACCGCCATGCTGATCGCCACACCGGTCGCCGGGTTCGCTGCCGTTCCCGAAGGCGCCGGCGCCCCCCGCGCGCCGGCTTCCGAATCCAAGGCGGCCGTCGATCAGAAGAAATATTGCATCATCGAGGCGACGACGGGATCGCGGATCGCCAAGAAGAAGTGCCGCACCCGCGCCGAATGGCTGCTGGTCGGCGTCGATCCGACCGAGAAGCAGTGATGTGATGAAGTGGCGGTCCGGCTGGTGCCGGGCCGCCCCTCACAGCCCATCCTCACAACCCGTCAGAGGGTCTTTTGATAGATTTCGTAGGTCTTGTTGACCCGGCTCTGGATCGTCTCGGCAATGGCGTTCATGCCCTGATTGTCGTCGAGCACCCAGCCGATCTCGCCCCGGCTCGCGCCATATTTGGTGACCGCCGCGCGGCGGATATATTCGATCATCATGAAGGCGAGCTGGCTCGCCATGCGGGAGGACTGAAGTTCCTTCAGCACGCCCATCAGCGGCACGCGCATGGTGCGGACCTTGGGCTTGCGCAGCCATAGCAGCAGCTTGGCCCAGCCAAAGGGCAGCAGATTGCCGTTCAGCGGCTTGATCGCCTCGTTCAGGTCCGGAAGCGTGATCATGAAGGCGACCGGCCGGCCGTCGAGCTCTGCGATCCGGATCAGATCGTTGAACACGATCGGCTTCAGCTTCACACCGACATCGGCGATCTCGGGCGGGGTGAGGGGAACGAAGCCCCAATTGTCCGACCAGGCATCGTTGAGGATATGCAGGATGATCGCTGCTTCCTCGTCGAACTTCGACTTGTCGACTTCACGGATGCGGATCCGCGGGTTCTTCTCGCCCGACTGGATGATGCGGTTCACGATCGGCGGGAATTCCTGGGTGATATCCAGGTCATAGGTGTAGAGCGTCTTGGCTGGCGTATAGCCCGCCGCCTCGATCCAGTCGCGATATTCGGGCTTGGCGTGGCCCATCATGATCGTCGGGGCATGATCATAGCCCTGGATCAACAGGCCGGGTTCTTCCCAGATCGACATGCTGATCGGGCCGAGCACCCTTGTCATGCCCTTGTTGCGCAGCCAGCCCTCGGCCGTGTTGATCAGCGCCTGGGCGGTATTGGCGTCCTCTGCATCGAACAGGCCGAACTGGCCGCAGCCGGGACCGAAGCCCTGGGTCGCCGGCATGGTCAGCGCTAGCGTATCGATATGCGCCGAGATGCGCCCGACAACCTGTCCGCCCCGCTCGGCGAGAAACAATTGCGCGTCGGCATGGCTGAACCAGCCATTTTTTTCCGGCGTGATGAGGCCGAGCGCTTCGCCTTTCAGCGGCGGCACCCAATTAGGATCGTCCTTATACAGCCTGAAGGGGAGGTCGACGAATTTCTTCCGATCGGCCTTGCTGCTGATGGGACGAATGGAAAGCGGGTGCGTGGTAGCCAAGACGACAAGCCTCTCTGTAAGAACTGCGCACTCCCGCCTGCCGCACAAGCTGTCAAGCGCGCTCCTGTCAAGCACCGGGGCGATTTGTCCAATCGGCACACCCTGTTGCTGCCACCATATAGCCACTATCTTTGGGCAATGGCTGGATCCATGAACACATCGCTTGCCTTCGATCGGCGCGAGACCGCGTCGGCCCCAAGCACCGCCCTGCGCACCGCGCGGGAGCGTATTGCCGACGACAAGGCGATGCTACGGACCGCGGCCGAACTGACGCGTGACCTGAACGCGCCGAAGCCTGCCATCTATTGGACCGACCTGATACTGTCCGCCGTGGTGGGCTATGGCGCGCTGCTGGCGGCGATCCTTGCGCCGTCGATCGGCCTGAGCATCGTGGCCGGCGTCGTCGCGATCCTGGCGCTGTACCGGGCCGACAGCTTCATTCACGAGATCACCCATATCAAGCATTCGGCGCTGCCGGGTTTCCGCCTTGGCTGGAACCTGCTTGCCGGCATTCCGATGATGGTGCCGTCCTTCATGTATGAGGGCGTGCATAACCTCCATCACGCCCGCACCCGCTACGGCACGTCGGAGGATCCCGAATATCTGCCGCTTGCGCTGATGAAGCCGTGGACGCTGCCGTTGTTCGTCGTTGCCTCGCTGCTTGCGCCGGTCGCGCTGCTGGTGCGTTTCGCGGTGCTGGCGCCGCTCTCGCTGGTGTCCCCGAGGCTGCGGGCGATCCTTGACGAGCGCTATTCGAGCCTGTCGATCAACCCATCCTTCCGCCGTCGTGCGCCGGAGGATGCATTCAAGGGTCATTGGCGCCGGCTCGAGGTCGCGACCAGCATCTGGGCGATCGGACTGCTGGCACTGACCGCAACGGGCGTGATTCCGTTGCGCGCCTTGCTGATCTTCCTTGTCGTCGCGTCGGGTGTCGCCATCCTCAATCAGGTGCGTACGCTGGTCGCGCATCTGTGGGAGAATGAAGGCGAGGCGATGACGGTCACTGCCCAGTATCTCGACAGCGTCAATGTGCCGCCGCCGGCGCTGCTGCCGATGTTGTGGGCGCCCGTCGGCCTGCGTTACCACGCGCTGCACCATCTGCTGCCGGGTGTGCCCTATCATGGCCTCGCTGAGGCGCATCGTCGCCTGTCCGCGGCGGTGGGCAAGGATTCGCCTTATCATAAGGCGAGCTATCCGGGCCTGCCCGGCCTGGTCGACCGTCTGGTGCGCAGCACGATGGGTCGTCGCCCCGGTTGAGTCTCGCGGGCGATCGTCCGAGCAAGTCGGGCGAATCGACATGCATCATCCCGTTGCGGGGGTGCTGAAAAAGTGGTTGGTGCAGAGACGCTGTCCAGGCTGAGATAGCGCGGCTCGCGGCTCGGCAGAAACAGGTTGTTTGCCAGCCTGCGGTGCGGTGCAGCCCCTAACTTGTCTCACGCTGATAAAGAGCCGGGCGGTGTAGGTGAAGCGCTGCGCCCGATCCCGACATGCCATCGGCAGCCGCGACGTTGAATCGAGGCGACATCGAGCCCTGGCCGATCCCTGACGCTACTCTTCGGTGCGGACCAGCACTGCCTCGCCGATCAGGAAGAACAGAAGGAATGGCGCCCAGGCAGCGAGGAAGGGCGGGTAGGCGCCCAGATTACCCATCGCGAGCGCAAAATTGTCGGCCACGAAATAGGTGAAGCCGAGCATCATGCCGATCACAGCCCGCACGAACAGCTTGCCCGAGCGGGCGAGGCCAAAGGCGGCAACGGCGCCAAGCAGCGGCATGAGCACCGACGACAATGGTCCGGACAATTTGTGCCACAGCGACCCCTCCAGGGCCTTGGTCGGGCGCCCGGCATCGGACAGGTCGTCGATCGCCGAGCTCAAGCCGCCGAAGGACAATCCGTCGGGGTCGACGGTGGAAAGGGTGAACTGGTCCGGCCGGACACCCTTGGCGACGGTGACCGTGCCGAGCGAGGTCTTCTTGCCGGTCTTCACGTCGAAACGGGTCGCCGGGCCGATCCGCCAGGCATCGCCGTCACGCTTGCCCTGCGGGGCGCTGATGATGCCGACAAGGTTGCCGCCCTGGCGATCGTAGAGCGTTACGTTGCCCAGGGTCGCCGCATTGCCGCGGCCTCTGATCTGGCCGACCTCGATCAGGTCGTCGCCGTCGCGCACCCACACGTTCGTTCGGTCGCCGCGATCGATCGGCACCGGGGCATAATCGACCTTCTGCCACTGATCGAGCGTACCGGTCGCGCGGGCGACGATCCGGTCGTTGAAGGTGAAGGAGATGAGTGCGACGCCAAGGCTGGCAACGATCAACGGCGCCAGGACCTGATGGGCGGACAGGCCCGAAGCCTTGAGCGCGACGATCTCGCTGTTCTGGTTTAGCGTGGTCAGCGTGATGATCGTGCCAAGCAGCACCGAAAAGGGCAGGAAACGCGCGATGATCTCCGGCGTGCGCAGGCTGACATAGCGCCAGATCTCCGCATCGCCATTGCCGGCATGCGCCAGGATACGGCCCGATTCGCTGAGCAGGTCGAGCGCCTGGAGCACCAGCACCAACGCCGCGAGGATCGCGAACGTCCGCACCAGGAACATCTTGCCCATGTACAGCGACACGGTGCGCGAGGGGAAAAGCTGAAGCGCGATCATGCCTTGGCCTCTGCTTCTTCATCTTCCTTGGGGCGGGCGCCGGGCAGCCAACGGCCGACCAGCTTGCCGGCCTTGGAGAAGACTCGCTCGAGCGCGCCGATCGGCTGGCCGCCAGGGACATAGGCGATGGTGTAGTACATCCAGAAAATCAGGAGCGAGAAGACAAGAAAGGGCGTCCACAAGGCGATGAACGGATCGACCGTGCCCATGCCGCCGATGTCCCGGGCATATTCGTTCACCTTGTGATAGGTGACGATCATCACGATCGACAGGAAGACGCCGAGCGCCGAGGTCGACCTTTTCGGTGGAACGCCCAGTGAGAGGGCGAGCAGCGGCAGCAGGAACATCGTCGCCACTTCAACGATGCGGAAATGGAACGCGGCGCGGCTCGTATCGCGCAACTCCTCGGGCGAATTCCTGTTGCCGCCGATCCGTGCAAGCTCGGGCAAGGTCAGCTCGTTACGGCCCTCCCGATTCCGGAAATTCTCATATTTCGGAAGGGCGATGGGCAGGTCGTGCAGGCTGAAGGTGAGCACGCGCGGCGTCGGCACGCCTGGTTCGTTGCGCACCAGCGTGCCGTTGGTGAGACGGAAGACGATCTCGTCCGGATTATCGGTCGCGAGGAACTGACCGTGGTCTGCCGTGACAGCGTAATCGCCGCCCTTCTTGTCGACCATATGGACGAAGATGCCGGAGAGCCTGCGGCCCTGTTCGCGGCTCTGCTCGATCCGGATCGTCATCTTGTCGCCGAAATGCGTGAACTCGCCGACCTTGATCGAGGCGCCCAGGGCACCGGTGCGCAGCTCGAACCGCAGTTTTTCATAAGCGTAGCGCGCATCGGGCTGGACGAAGCCGACGATCGCCAGGTTCACCGCCGCCAGGCCCAGCGCGAACATGAAGGGTACCCGTAACAGGCGCGTATAGCTCATGCCCACCGCGCGCAGCACGTCGAGTTCCGACGTGGTGGCGAGCTTGCGGAAGGCGAGCAGGATGCCGAGCATCAGCCCGATGGGAATGCCGAGGCCGAGATATTCCGGCAGCAGGTTGGCCAGCATCTTCCAGACGACGTTGACCGGGCCGCCCTCGGTGGCGACGAAATCGAAGAGCTTCAACATGCGATCGAGCACCAGCAGCATCGCGGAGATGATGAGGGTCGAAAACAGCGGCACCGCGATCAGCCGGGCCATGTAGCGGTCAATGGACTTCATGGAGTTAGCGGCGGCAGCCTTTGCGGAAGGGCAGGATAAATCCACCCGGTCGAGCGGCTATATCGGGGCAGGGGGGCCGCGTCAGCTACCAAATCGCATGCAACCTCTTCACTCTGCAGCGAGGCTGTCGGGTTCGGCCCCGCACGATGCGGCCATGGCGACGGCGATCGCGCGTTCCAGCCTTGCGATGGTGAACGGTTTGCGCAAGACATGATGCCCGCCGAACGCCGCCTCGCTCGCGTCGCCGGCATAGCCGGTGACGTAGAGCACAGCGACACGGGCATAGCCGTCCGCCAGTGCGGCGACCATCTCCGGCCCGGTCTGTTGTGGCATCAGCACATCGGATACGATCAGGTCGACGCTGTCCATGCGATCGAGCAGCGAGCGCGCGAGGAGCGGATCGTCGCAAGCGAGCGGGCGGTGGCCGAGCTCGGTCAGGGCAGCCATGGTCGAGGTAAGCACGCGCGGATCGTCCTCGACGACCAGTATGTCCAGGGACGCCGATGCCGCGACGTCTATTTGTTCCTCGCCCTGCGCCTCGACGAGCATGACACCGACGTGGCGTGGCAGATAGAGGGTGACGGTGGTGCCGTTGCCGGGTTGGGAGTCGATACCGATCTCGCCGTCGGCCTGGCGCACAAAGGCGAAGATCTGGCTGAGGCCGAGGCCCGTGCCCTTGCCGACGGGCTTGGTGGTGAAAAAGGGTTCGAACACCCGTTCCATAACCTCGGGCGTCATGCCGCAACCGGTGTCGGTCACGGCGATGGTAACATAATCGCCGGCGGGGCAGGCGCCGATCTGATCCGCGGCAAGCGCGGCGCCGCCGGTCGCGATGGTGAGCTGGCCACGCCCGTCCATCGCGTCGCGCGCGTTGACGGCCAGGTTCAGCAGGACGTTTTCGAGCTGATAGCGGTCGGCCCGGATTTCCCAGCCCGCACCCTCATCGCGCGTGACGACGGTGATGGCGTCGCCCAGGGTACGGTCGAGCAGGTCCGACATGCCGACCACCAGCGGCCCGGGCTCGATCGGTTCGAGCTTCAGGGCCTCTTCGCGCGAGAACGCGAGCAGGCGACGGGTCAGCGCGGCGGCGCGGTTGGCGCCTTCCATCGCATTGTCGATGTGCCGCTTCGCCTGGCCGGGTTCGGCGACATTGCGGCGCGCAAGCTCCAGGCCGCCGAGAACGACCGCGAGCATATTGTTGAAATCATGCGCGATGCCGCCGGTGAGCTGCCCGACCGCCTCCATCTTCTGGACCTGGCGGAGCCGGGCTTCCTTCACGAGCAGCTCGGCCGTCGCCTTGGCGACCGCCTCCTCCAGATCCTCGGCGCGCAGGCGTTCCGTCTCAGCCTCCGCATTGGCAATGGCTCGTTCGCCCAGCGCTCGTACCGTCATCCAGCCGAGCACGATCGCGCCGAGCACGATCAGGATGCCGAATGCCCCCAACACGCGCGCTACGCCGGTCGATTGCGCGACCGATCGCATCGCCTCGCCGCTACGCGTGTCGAGCAGCGATCGCTCGCTGGCGATGATCTGTTCGAGCAGATCGTTGATCCGCGTGAGCGATGCTGCCTTACTCGCTTGGTAATAGCGGGCAAGCGACTGGTCGTTCTTGTGATAGTTGGTGGTCAGCGCGATCAGGCCCAGTTCTTGGCCGCGCACCCCGTAAGCGCGCCGCAGGGCATCGATCAGCCCCTGCTGGGCCGGATTGTCGTCCGTCACCCGGTCCAGCTTGGCGATCTGTCCGCCGGCCACGCGCCACTCGTCATAGAATTGGCGACCCAGCGCCTTGTCGCCGCTGATGACATAGCGGCCAAGCGACGCTTCCGAGCCTGCGATGGTGCCAGAGAGCGTCCGGGCGAGGATCATCACCTCGAAGCTGTGAGTCTGCAGGCGGAGCGCCCGGTCGCGCTGGCTGTTGGCGTTGTTGAGCGTCAGTATCAGGGCGACAAGCACCAACGCACCCAGCAACCCCATCACGACAAGCATGATGGTGCGCCAGGCGCCTCCAGGCTCCCCGGGAGCCACGGCCTCGCCTTCGTTCCCGCTCATTGGCCGAGAGTCTACCCTCAAGCGACATTCATGAAAAGCCGCCGTATTTTCGGCTCAGCTTATCGCACCGGTCGCCTGTCCCGCGCATCGGAACATCTCGATAATCGTTTCGATCTGTTCCGCGCTGTGCTCGGCGCAGACGGAGCAGCGCAGCAGATAGGTGCCGGCCGGCGTTGCCGGCGGACGGGCCATGTTCACATAGAGCCCGGCTTCGAGCAGCGCCTGCCACATCGCGACCGCCTGGGTCTGATCCTCCAGGATCACCGCGACGATCGCGGATTCCGGCGTGGCGGTGCCCAGCTTGAAGCCCATGTCGGTCAGGCCGCCGTGCAGGCGCTTGCTGTTCTCCCACAGATGCGCGCGCTTGTTGTGCGCGTGCATCAGCTTGCGGATCGACGTCGCGGCGGTCGCGACGACCGATGGCGGCAGCGAGGCGGTGAAGATGTAGGGGCGCGACACGAAGCGCATGATCTCGAACTTCGGATGGTTCGAAACGCAGAAGCCGCCGACGGTGCCGACCGATTTGGAGAAGGTGCCGACGACGAAGTCGACCTGATCCTCAAGCCCCTGGTCCTCATAGACGCCGCGGCCGTGCTTGCCGAAAAAGCCCATCGAATGCGCTTCGTCGACCAGCACCATCGCGCCGTGCTTCTTCGCGACGGCGACCATTTCCTTCAGCGGCGCGATGTCGCCCATCATCGAATAGACGCCTTCGAGCACGACGAGCTTGCCCGGCTCCACCGGCAGGCGGCCAAGGCGCTTGTCGAGATCCTCGACCGAATTATGGCGGAAACGAACGACCTCGGCATTGCCCATCGCGCAGCCGTCATAGATCGAGGCATGGCTGTCGGCGTCGAGAATGATGTACTCGCCCTTGCCGGCCAGCGCCGAGATCATGCCGAGATTGGCCTGATAGCCGGTCGAGAAGACGATCGCGCCGGTGGTGCCGTAGAATTCGCGCAGTGCCGCCTCGACGTCCGCATGGTCGCGGAAGGTGCCGTTGAACACGCGGCTGCCGTTGGTGCCCGAACCATATTGGTCGAGTGCGTCCTTGCCAGCCTGGATGACGTCGGGATCGAACGTCATGCCCATATAATTATAGGTGCCGAGCAGGATCGTCTCCTTGCCCTTGATCACCGCGACGGTCGGCGACTTCACCTCTTCCATCACGACCGCGAACGGATCGCGCACGCCGGAATCGAGCATTGCCTGCCGCTCGGCGATCAGCGCGTCATATTTGGTGAACAGGTCGCGTTCGGGCGGGATAACCGGCGGATCGATCGGCAGGGCGTCGGCAGTCTGGGCGGAATCGGTCATCGGTTCAGGCTTTCAGCTTCATCACCGCGTCGACGAGCTGACCGACCGTCTCGATCTCGGCCTGCATGTTCATCGTGATGATGATCTCGAACTCGTCTTCGATCGCGGCGACGAAATCCATCACGGTCAGGCTGTCCCACTCCAGATCGCCCTGGAAGGTGGTGGCGTCGGTGAGCGCGACACCCTTTTTGTTGAAGGGTTCGATCAGCCCGGTGACGGTGTCGAAAATCTGTGCGCGGTCGGTCAAGACATGTCCTTCGAACTGTGATGCCGCGCCCTGACAAGGAAATGCGGCGGCTTTCTGACGATCCTATAGCAGCGCCGGCCGGCGATGCCACCGGGCGGCCGTATTGGATTTCGTCGAAGTGTCCGACGAGCGCACCACACACGAGCTCTCTGACAAGAGACGACCGAGGATTGAATCGGGAGAAGAGGCTCGTGCCTCCGAAGGATCAGAGCAGCTTGTTCGCGCGGTACCAGGCCGCGGTCGCGGCCAAGCCCTGCGCGGTCGGCACCTCGGGACGCCACAGGGTCGGATCGGGACGGCGGGCCGGGTCGATGGTCCAGTCGGGGTGCGAGAGATAGCCGACACGGTCCATGGTCAGTTTTGCCTTGTCGCGCCGGGTGAGCCGGTCCGCCTTTGCGGCGAGCGAAAGCAGCGCTTTCGGTAGCGCGAGCGGCAACACACGCTGGCCGACCGCCGCGCCGATCGCCCGGGCGAAAGCATCGTGGGTCCAGCCGCCCTCGACGCCGTCATCGGGCTCAAGGATCACCCGACCGGGATCGGTGGCGATCAGGGCGAGCAGCAGGCGGGCGAGGTCACCGACCTCGATGATCGAAATCCGGCCGGGCGGCGGCAGGACGGCGAGTCCGACCTTGGCCATGCGGAACATGTCGCGCATTTCCATGTCGCCCGGACCGTACACGCCGGGCGGGCGCACGATCGTCCAGTCGAGCGGCGATTTTTCGACAATCCGCTCGGCACCGGCCTTGGACCAGCCATACATCGACAGGTCCGGCTCGCGTGCCGCGAGCGAAGAGACATGGATGAAGCGCCGCACGCCGGCGCCCGTCGCCGCATCGACCACGGCGCGGGTACCGGCGATGTTGCCGGCCTCGAACCCCTTGCGGTCGGCGTTCACCACGCCTGCGACATGGATCACCACATCGGCGCCGCGCACCAGCGTGTTCAGCGCCATGCTGTCACCGAGCGCGCCAGACACCCAGGTGACGCGGGGAATATCGGCCTGCGGACGGCGGGCGAGGGCGCGGACCTCATAGCCAGCCTGCACCGCAAGACCGATCAGCCTGCCGCCGACAAAGCCGGTGCCGCCGGTGAGCGCGATCAGGCTCACAGCAGCGCCATATGGTTGCGATGGACCAAAGCGGCGCGGGGGGCGTAGCCGAGGATCGCGGCGAGCGCATCGCTGCGCTTGCCGGTGATCAGGGCTGCATCGGCAGCATCATATTCGGCCAGGCCGCGCGCCAGCGGTTTGCCGTCCGGGCCGCAGATCGCGACCAGATCGCCGCGGCGGAACCTGCCTTCGACCCGTACCGCGCCCGCCGCGAGCAGGCTCTTGCCGCCGACCAGCGCGCGCGCCGCGCCGTCGTCGATATGGATCTCTCCCTTGGCGGTGAGGCCGCCGGCCAGCCAGGCCTTGCGCGACGGCGCGGCCTTGCGGGCGACGAACACGGTGCCATGGCCGGTATCGGCAAGGGCGGTAAGCGGGTTCATGACATGGCCTGAGGCAATGGCGAGATGCGCACCGGCCGCGGTGGCGATGCGCGCGGCAGCGATCTTCGACACCATGCCGCCCGAGCCCATACCGGAACCCGAGCCGCTATCGGCCATTGCTTCGATCTTCGCGTCGATCCGCTCGACGCTTGGGATCCGGCGGGCATCGGGATTGGTGGTCGGGTTGGAATCGTAAAGGCCGTCGACGTCGGACAGCAGGATCACGCCCTGTGCATTGGCTGCCTGACCGACGCGCGCGGCAAGCCGGTCATTGTCGCCGAAGCGGATTTCGGCGGTCGCGACGCTGTCATTCTCGTTGATCACCGGCACCACGCCGAGCGCGAGCAGCCGGTTGAGCGTGGCGGCCGCGTTGAGATAACGGCGGCGATCCTCCAGATCGTCGAGCGTCACCAGCATCTGCGCCGCCGTCAGGCCTTCGGCGCCGAGTAGTTCGGCCCAGACCTGGCTGAGCGCGATCTGGCCGGTCGCGGCGGCTGCCTGCGCGTCCTCCAGGCTGGCACGGCCTCCCTTGGGCAGCTTCAGCCGGCGCGCGCCGAGGGCGATCGCGCCGGAGGAGACCACGGCGATCTCCTGGCCCGCTTTTGCCCGGGCGGCGATGTCGGCGACGAGGCTGGTCAGCCATTCCCGCCGGACGGTGCCGTCAGGCGCGACGAGCAGCGCCGAGCCGACCTTGACGATCAGCCGGGGGCAGTTGGCGGGAGAGAAGGAGAGCGAGGCGCTGGTCATCGCCCAAGCGCTTAGCGACGGTTGCGTCCGCAATCCACCGGCACGTCACACGATCGACGGGCGCCCGAGATCGCTGCGGTGCCCGGTCGGTGTCGCGGCGAGCCGCTTCACGACTCCGTCGCGGGTCTCCTCGTCCCCGGCGCGGATCTCGCCGAGTTCGGCGGCGGTGAGCAGAACGACCGGCACGATCCGCACGGGCGACAGCGGCATATCCTCGATCAGGTTGGCGAAATCGGGAACGGGGCCGCCGATCAGGATGCCGATCGCGTCGTCGGCGGTGACGAAACCCTCGGGCAACTGGTCCTTGATCGCATGCGACGCCGAAACGCCGGGCACTTCCATCGACAGCGCGCCATAACGGTCGAGCTGCCGTTCGATCCCGCCCGCCCCTGCGACGGTGCCGGCGACATTCTGAAGCAGTTCGAGCATCCAGCTCCGCGCGAGCGGACTGACATCGCCAGGCGTGCCGGCAAGGTCGGTGGGCAGATCCCTGCTTTCGACGAACAACTCCAGATTGAAGCCATTGGTGTCGCCGCCATCGTCGAACGGGTCGGACATGCCATCGGTTGCGATCACGACCGATCCGTCGCGGCGGATCACGCGGTACGCCTGGCGGGTGGTCGGCCAGGCCGGGCCACCCATCAGGCCCGGGCTGATGAGATGGGTGAGGACATCGCCTTCAACGGTGCCCACGGTTGCCCAGAAGGCGTCGCGCCTCTGGGCAGAAAGCTGCAGCGCGTCGGTCTCGAAGGCCGCTTCATGTTCCGGCGTGCCGGCAACGGGCTCGGCCACGGCCTCCGGCTCGACGGCCTTTTCCGGCACGACAGGCGTCTGAAGATTCACGGGCGCAGCCTGTGAAGGGGCAGCCTGTGAAGGGGTAGGGGGCCGGCCGAACAGTCTCCGGATCAGATCGAAAAGCGCCATGTCCAGGTCTCCCGTCAGAGGCCGGGGCGGTGGCCCCGAATCACTCCGGCCTGATCGCGCGCCAATGCGTCAGAGCGGTGACCATTCGATCGTGTCTTCGCCGCCATCATCCCGAACGGGCGTCGTCGACGCCGGGCCGATCGCGTCGAGCAACCGGTCGAGCACCGTTTCGATACCATCGCCGCCGGCGCCCGACATGGGCAGTACTTCGGCCTTGCTGGCGCGCTTGAGCTTGGTGATCAGCTTCTTGGCATCGGCGGGGTCGATCGCGTCGACCTTGTTGAGACCGATCACCTGGGGCTTGTCGATCAAGCCGGCGCCATAGGCGTCGAGTTCGCCGCGCACGATGCGGTAATTGCCGACCGGATCCTCCTCGGTCGCGTCGACGAGGTGGAGCAGCACCTTGCAGCGCTCGATATGGCCGAGGAACCGGTCACCGATGCCGGCGCCGTCAGCCGCGCCCTCGATCAGGCCGGGGATGTCGGCGATGACGAATTCGCGATTGTGGCGGCTGACCACGCCAAGCTGCGGGCGCACGGTGGTGAAAGGATAGTCGCCGACCTTGGCCTTGGCGTTGGTCACGGCATTGATGAAGGTCGACTTGCCGGCATTGGGCAGGCCGACGAGCCCGGCATCGGCCAGCAGCTTCAGCCGCAGCCAGACCCAGGCCTCCTGATAGGGCCAGCCGGTGCCGTGCTGGCGCGGCGTGCGGTTGGTCGAGGTCTTGTAGCTGGCATTGCCGCGCCCGCCATCGCCACCGCGCAGGAACACTTCGCGCTGGCCGGCGACGGTAAAGTCGGCGAGCACCTCTTCCTTGTCCTCGGACAGGACCTGGGTGMCGACGGGGACCTGGATCACCAGATCGTCGCCGCCGGCGCCGGTCATGTTCGAGCCGGAGCCGCCATGGCCGCGCGGTGCCCGGAAATGCTGGGTGTAGCGGAAGTCGATCAGCGTATTGAGGCCGGCGACAGCCTCGAAGATGATGTCGCCACCCTTGCCGCCATTGCCGCCGTTCGGGCCGCCATATTCGATGAACTTCTCACGCCGGAAGGCGACGGCGCCGGGGCCGCCCGCGCCCGAACGGACGAAGATCTTTGCTTGGTCGAGAAAATGCATGGCCGCTCTCTAGCGGAAATCGCAATTTTATCCAGTGTGGGGAGTTCGACCATGATTTTCGGTGATCGCGGGGCGACCCGTCGGCGCCAGCGATATGGCACCCGAGTCGCGGGCGCGGTGCGAGGACGGATTTCCCTGTTCCGATGCGATAACAGGGAAATTAACAGGGAATTCTTATTTTTTCAGACTTTTCTTGGAGTTCTCGGCAGAAATTCTTCAATCCTTACCGCGGCTTGCTACGCAATTCCTTGTTATCGGATAACAGGGAATTCGCGTGCGCATAACAGGGAAATTTCCTGCCAGAACAGGGAAATCCAGTCGTGCTGCCGAGAGAAAGAGCGCGGCGCGGCGTTCGGGAACACCGTCCAACGCCATCTTGCGATGCCGCGGCCCGGTTTTGAATCGATCGCAATTTTGGCTGTGAGGGCGAAGTCTTGCGACTCCTACGCCGTCTCGCTCTTGTGCGCCGCCATCAGCGCGTTGGCGGCGAGCTCGCGCGCCTTTTCACGGGGCAGGCCGAGCGCCTTGGCCATCGGGCCGCCGAGCAGGGCATCGCCGAGCGCGGTCAGCACGAGTTGCAGCGTTTCCTCATGGATCGATTGACCGCCCGGCTTGTGATCCTGCGACAGCTCCTCGACGAGATTGTGGATCGCCTCCAGGATCGGATCAAGCGCGTCCTGGTTGCCGGTCAGGATCATCCAGCTCGCCATGGCGCCGGCGCCGCGGGCGAAGGCATCGAAGGTCATATCGACCACTTCGCGCGGGTTCTGATCGGTTTCGCGCGCGCGTTTTGCCGCGGCGCCGATCTGCGCGGTGATCTTGTCGGCGAGATGCTTGATCAGCGCGCGCTGCAGATCGGCGGCCGAGCCGAAATGATGAAGCAGATTGGCGTGAGTACGGCCGATCCGCGCCGCGACCGCCTTGAGCGTCACGGCCTGCGGGCCTTCCTCCACGAGCAATGCGCGAGCCGCCTCGATTGCGGCATCGCGTGACTCTTCCGGGCTGAGGCGTTTGCGAATTATTGACACTAGTGTAAGTAAGGCCTATTTACAGTCTTGTAAGTGATCCGTTGTCTACCCTGTTCGGAGGTTTTTGTGGTGAAAGCAACCACTCCCGGCGACTTGACCATTACACCGCGCGATCGGCGGTTCGGGCGCGAGACGCGCATGGGCCGCTGGTGGCTCAACAACGACCCCTATGCGACGGCTTTCTACAACGCGCTGTCGGTGACTTTCCCCAAGGGCGAGGCCTTTTTCGTCGAGAGCGTACGCGCGTTTCGCGACGCCGCGCCGCCCAAGCTGGCGGGCGAGATCCAGGCCTTCATCAAGCAGGAAGTGATGCACACGCGCGAGCATGTCGCGTTCAACCGGCATGTCGTCGACCAGGGGTACGACATCAGCCGGCTCGAGAAGGGGGTGCAGCGGGGGCTAGACCTGACGAAGGGCCGTCCGCCGATTGCCAACCTGACCGCGACGATGGTGCTGGAGCATTTTACCGCGATCATCGCGCACGAGTTGCTTGCCAATCCGCGCCACCTGGCAGGCGGCGAGGAGGAGTTCGCCAATCTGTGGCGCTGGCATGCGGCCGAAGAGATCGAGCACAAGGGCGTCGCTTATGACACCTGGCTGCACGCGACGAAGAGCTGGACTGAATGGCAGCGCTTCAAGGTGAAGGCGCTGGTGATGCTGCGCGTCACCGCCAATTTCACGCGAGGCCGCATCGTCGGCATGCTCGATCTGTTGCGGCAGGACGGGATGTCCGGCCCGAAAGTCTGGGTGACGCTGTTCTGGTACGCGTTCGGTCGGCCCGGCATGGCGCGCAAGATCGCCGGCCAGTGGCTGTCCTTCTTCAGGCCGAGCTTTCATCCGTGGAACCATGACGATCGCAAGCTGATCGGCATGTATGAGAGCGAGTATGAGGCTGCGATACTGCCGCGTGAGGCAGTGCCCGCCTGACAAGGGGAGGGGCGGCGAACCGGCCCTCAAGATTTTCAACCGACAGTCTCGTCGTCACCCCGGACTTGTTCAGGGCCAGCGTGCGGCACATCAGCGGCTGATGAATGTGCGGCACGATGGATGCCGGAACAAGTCCGGCATGACGGCAAAGAACCGACCTGGACGATGCTGCCTTACCAGGTCACGCCGACCCGGGCGTAGAGGTAGCGGCCGTTGAAGCCGAAGGGCGAATAATAAGGGAAGCCGACCAGGCCGGTGCTGTTGAGCTGCTGGTTGCGCGCCGACAGGACTTTCACATAATCCGGATAGGTGTCGAACAGATTGTTCGCGCCGACCGCCAGGTTCAGGTTCAGGTTCTTGACGACCTGATAGCGGGCAGGCCCGTTTCGACGATCGTGCCGTTGGTCAGGACCGATGCTGTCGAGGTGAAATATTGCTGCTGGAGCGATGGCGCGCGGAAGCCGGTCGAGGCAGGGCCGCGGACCGCGATCCAGGGCGCGAATTCGCACCACAGGCTGAGCTTGCCGGTCGCCGTCTCGCCGAAGTCCGAATAGCTTTCACCGCGGACGGCGGCGCCGATGGTCAGCGCCTCGACCGGCTTCGCCTCGATATCGAGATAGCCGGAGACGTTCGAGCGATGCGCGTCGACCCGGTTCGATGGCTGGAAGCCGGGAAACCCTGCGCGACGGAGGTTGCCATCGGATCGGCGGGGGGCGTTAATCCTCTATTCGGTCGGAATTGAAGCGAAGAATCGTTTTCATGCGTAAAGGCTGCGGCATTACCGATTTGCAATGAAAGGGCCACGGCACAGAGAGGTGCGGAATCCTATTCCTGTTCTCACGCCACGGGGACGATCCCGCAGCGATGTCGAAGAGGAGATTTGAAATGTTCCGCACCAGCAAGCTGATCCCCGCCGCTGCCCTGACCGCGATCGCGGCACTGTCGATGGCCGTCGCCCCCGCCAATGCGGCAACGCCTGCCAAACATGCCCGACCGGTCGCTGCGAAGACCGTGAAGGCACACCCGGCCGCGATGCACCGGACCGCCACGCGCAAGGCGGCCACGAAGGTCGCCAGCCGCGCCGCCAAGACGAAGCTCGCCGCGCGCACCGTGTCGCCGAAAAAGGCACGCGCCTGATCCCCGGGTGGCGGGACGTTACTCCCGGGTCCCGCCGCTCCCCCCGGTTATGGCAAGCGTCAGACGCACCACCAGCCCTGGATTATTATCCCCGAGATCCAGGCTTCCCCCGTGCAGGTGCGCAACGGCGGCAGCGAGCGAGAGGCCAAGTCCGGCCCCTCGCTCGCTTCTTGCCGGGTCGAGGCGGCCGAATCGTTTCAGCGCCTCTGCGCGCCGATCCTCCTTTATTCCGATACCCCGGTCCGACACCTCGATGACGAGGCGGTCGGCGTCTCTCACGGCGTTCAGGCCGATCTCCCCGGCGCCATATTTCAGCGCATTGTCGATCAGGTTGGCGATCGCCTGGCCGAGCAGCTCGCGGTGGACGAATGCCCGGATCCCCGGCGCGGCGGCCGATCGGATCGAATGGCCACCATCCTCGGCGAGGGGCCCATAGACCTCGGCCATATCCTCGAGCAGCGCGGAAATGTCGGTGTCGACGAATGCCTCCCGGCCAAGGCCGGCCTCGGCCCGCGTGATCCGCAGCGCGGTGTCCAGCATCGCGAGCAGGCGGTCGCTTTCCTCCAGCGCGCGGGTCACGGCTGAGCGGGTCGATTCGAGATCGTCGCCCGTCATCGCGCGTTCGAGCGTCACGCGCAGGCGCGAAAGCGGGGAGCGCAGATCATGCGCCAGCCCGTCGGTGGCGATCTTGAGCTCGGTCATCAGCATGGCGATCCGGTCGAGCATCGCGTTGATCGACTGAGCCAGTTCCTCGAACGCGTCGCCGGCGCCGTTGACCGGTACGCGGCGGTCGAGCGAGCCGGCCGCGACCGCCTGAGCAGTGGCGACCGTCGCGCGAAGGCGACGCTCGATGATCGCCGCCGCGACCAGCGCGGCAACGGCCGCGAGCGCAACCGCGATGGCGAAGGCGGTCAGCATCGCCTCCTCCATCGCGCTCGCGACGTGCAGTTCGCCTTCGATCACATGGCCGGTCAGCAACCGCTCGCCGCCCGGCAGGGGGGCAGCGATGATCCGCATGCGCTCCGACGATTCCCGGCCGATTCGGTAGAGGTCGATGGTGCGTTCGGCGTTCGGGCCGGTAAGCGTCGGAGGCCAGTCGGCCAGGTTGCCGGCGAGATAGCGACCCTGACGGTCGACCAGCAGGATCACCGATCGCGGGAGCCTGGCCGGGTCGGATCGTTGCTCGGCCGCCTGTTTCAGGCCGGCCAGACCGTCCCGCCGATAGGCGTCGAGGCATTCGTCGCGCAGCCGCTCGGCATAGTCCTCGGCATCGGCGAGGATCTGGGTCCGCGTCAGCTCGCGCACCGTGTACAGCACGGCACCGCCGCCCAGCAATTGCAGCACGAAGACCAAAGCGGCGAAGCGCAGCGTGGTAGATCGGCCGAAGCGGAGACTCACAGAGTGGGTCTCACAGGCCGAGCCGATAGCCCGAACCGCGCACCGTGTGGAGTAGGGGAGCACGATGCCCCTCGTCGATCTTCTTGCGCAGGCGGCTGACATGGACGTCGATCACGTTTGTCCCCGGATCGAAATGATAATCCCACACGCCCTCCAGCAGCATCGTCCGGGAGACGACCTGATCGACATGGCGCAGCATGAATTCGAGAAGGCGGAACTCGCGCGGCTGGAGGTCGATCGGCTGGCCGGCCCGTTTCACGCGGTGCGCAAGCAGATCCATTTCCAGATCGTCGCAGACGAGCCTGGTTTCGGGTGCCGGCCCGGCACCACCGCGACGGATCAGCAGCCTCACTCGCGCCAGCAGTTCGGCGAAGACGAAGGGCTTGGTCAGATAATCGTCGGAGCCCGATGTCAGACCGGCGACGCGATCCTCGGCCGAGCTCATCGCCGACAGGACGATCACCGGCGTGGCGATGCCGGCGGCCCGGATCGCACCGAGCACCGCCATGCCGTCCATCCCCGGCAGCATGCGATCGAGGATGATGCAGTCATACCCGCCATCGGTCGCGTGGAACAGGCCGTCGCGGCCATTGTCGGCGCGGTCAACCAGGAAGCCCTGCTCGGCCAGGCCGCCGGCCACATAGTCGGCGGTCGTTCGATCGTCCTCGACGACCAGGATTCGGTTCGCCACTTCTATGCTCCCGTATGACGCGGCATGCTTATCCGTGTGAGATGGCCTGCGCGCCAGACCCGAATTTCCACAGGGCCGGATCGATGCGCCAGATCCCGGCGCAATATTCGGGTCGAAGGCGCTGGGAGCCGGTCGACCCTGTCGATCCGGTCGCCGACCTTCAGTCCATTGGCGGGTGCAGTGCCGGACTTGAGGCTGGTCACGACCAGCGCCGGACCGCTCGACGTCTCGACCTGTTCGAGCGTCACGCCGGAAAGGGCCTGCTGATGCTCGGCAGCAGCGGCCGGCGCGTGGAGCGCGCGGACGATGCTGAGGGTGGCGATGAGGATCGCGACACCGGCAAAGGCGCCGATCAGGCGAAGGCGGGTCACCTCGACCTGCTCCGGGTTTCGGGAACGAGCGGGGCGGCGAGTCGCTCAAGGCGATACGGATAGTTCCTGAGCGGCATGAGCGTGCGTCGAGCGGGCAGGGTGGTCATGCCGGATTCTCCTTCCTGCGAGCCTCGATACACGCTGCTCGCTGCCTACAGCATGAGCGAAGCATTACCGATCTGTCATATGCTCACCAGCCGCCGCGCGCGATCAACCGCTCGGGCTCCAATTCCGTCCGATTGTTAATGAAGCCGCCACCGGCGGGACGGCATCGGGGGAGTAGATCATGGGACGCACCCGATCACGGAGCGATCAGGCGGTTGTTCCCAAGGGATGTGGGAGATGCGCCATGTTGATTACCAATCTGACTTCCGGCCGCGTGGTGGCGGCCGTCCTGACGATGGGCGTTCTGACGGCAACGATTCCCGTCCGGGATCCGCGCGATTTCACCGATCGCCCGGCCGGAGATGGGAGGGCGCTGCAACCTCGCTTCGCCTCGCCATGCACGCCGTGCGGTGGCCATGAAGGCGGAAGGTTGCAGCGATCCTGAATCCCGCGACATGTGGTCTTCGGCCTAGGCCGCCATCTTCACGTCGCACATTCGATCCTCGTCGAGATCGAGCTCGAACACCGCGCAGGGTACTTCGGCGCCGCGCGCGAGGCTGAAGCGTGGGACGACCGCACCCGTGGGGCGGAAGCCGAGCTTGGTCAGCACCCGGCCCGAGGCGGGGTTGTCGACGAAATGACCGGCGCGGACATGCTTCACGCCGAGTGCATGCCGCGCCATCTGGACCACGACGCGGCCTGCCTCGGTGGCATAGCCGCGGCCCCACGCCGCGGGGGTCAGCCAATAGCCGAGCTCATAGGCATCGTCCTGTAACCAGACGGCGATGGTGCCGATGATCCGCGGATAGTCGGCCTCATGGCTGAGGATGACGAATCGGGCGTCGTCGGCCGCGCGCGGCTTCGCCAGGAATTCCCGGGCGTCTTCCAGGGTGTAAGGCCAGGGCGCACGCGACAGGTTGGCGACCACCGCTTCATGAGCGATCGCGTGGGTCAGCGCCTGTGCGTCCTCGGGCCAGCCGGGGCGCAGCGTCAATCTTGCAGTCCGAGCGAACATGGTACTCCTCCTCGTCGGTCGCATCGCCGCTCGCACGCCGGGATGACGCGGGAACGACAATGGGTGGGGAGGGAGCATGAAAAAAGGGAGCCGGGGCGACCCGTCTCCCTTTTTCGGTTCTCTTGCGAAAACCCGGGTCGCCCTAGTGGGCAACCCGAACGGTCACCCGTGTTATTCGGCCGCTGCCGCCATAATTTCTACCGAGCAGAACTTACGGCCGAGCTTGCCTTCCTTGAACGACACGCGGCCGTCCACGAGGGCGAACAGGGTATGGTCCTTGCCCATGCCGACATTGACGCCCGGGTAGAACTTCGTGCCGCGCTGACGCACCAGAATGTTGCCCGGAACGACGGCTTCGCCACCGAACTTCTTCACGCCGAGGCGACGACCGGCCGAATCGCGACCGTTGCGCGAGGAGCCGCCTGCTTTCTTATGTGCCATCTAAACTACTCCTTACGCCTGGGCGGCCGGGGCTTCAGCCGAGCCGGTTTCTGGGGCTGCGTCGGCCTTCTTTGCCTTGGCCTTCTTCTCCTGAGCACCGATCGCGGTGATCTTCAGGATCGTGTGCTGCTGGCGATGGCCGTTCTTGCGGCGATAATTGTGGCGACGCTTCTTCTTGAAGATGATGACCTTGTCGGCCTTCGCCTGCGCGATGATCTCGGCAGAGACCGTCAGGCCTTCGACCGACTGCAGCTCCGAGCCTTCGCCCGCCAGCAGAACGTCAGCGAGCGTGATCGACGCTCCCGCTTCGCCTTCGAGCTTCTCGACGACGATCTTGTCTCCAGCGGCAACGCGATATTGCTTGCCGCCCGTGCGCACCACTGCGAACATGGCCTCAATCACTTTCCAAATGCATGTGCCCGCTCAGGCATGCCCGGCGGGAGAAGGGGCGCAGCTAAGGGAGACAGGCGATTCTGTCAACGCCGAATTGCCCTTCCGCCGGGAAGCGGGGCCACGCCGAAACGATATAGGCGATCGGGATCGAGTCGTCCACGCCTCTCGCTCCATCAGGGAGCCGGTGCGGAGCGATACTGGACGAAGGAGATGACGTTCCCGTCAGGGTCGCCGACATGGAAGTCGGTGCCGCCCCAGGCCTGCTTGAACAGCTTCTGGGCAAATTCCACGTCGCGTGCGCTGAACTCCTCGAACAGCGCGTTGATGTTGCTCACCTCGATCGTCGCGAAGATGAGCGATGCCTCGCGTGCCGCGAGCTCGGCGAAATTGGGCTGGTGAACGAATCGCAGGTGAAGGCACAGGCCGTCACGCGATTCGGAGCCGTAAAAAGGCGGGTTTCCGTGGAGGAAGTCCACCGCGAAGCCGAGCTTATCGCCATACCATGCGGCGGCGGCAACGTCATGCACGAACAGGATGGGGACGATTGCCTTCATCATGGATGCTGCGGGTTCGGCCTTCGGCCGGGCAGCGCGATCGAGCCCCGCCTTGAGCGCGGTCCAGTTCGGAAAGCCCGCTTCCACGGCCACCACTTCCTGGGCCAGGGTGAGGGGCCGCGGCATGTCGAGTGCTTCGCGATCGGTGAGATGACGATAGCGTTCGAGCAGGCGAATCTTTCCGCCGATCGAATAATTGCCCTCACGGTGCCAGCGGACGAACAGCTTGGCGTGTTTGCGATAGGCTTCGAGGCTGGCGGGGACGGGATTGGGCATGGCTAAGGCTCCGGCTGAGAATGTCAGCGGGCGGGCCTGGCCCTTTCGGCACGATGCCGATGCACCCCGGGAGAGCGATGCAAGACTAGGATCGGGGTACGCCGCCTGTCAATCGACCGGCGGCGTGTGCGAATCTCAGTGCTTGTGCTCGCGCCGCAACTGATAGCGCCCATCGGCGAAATCGGTGAACAGGTCGGAGATCGCCGGATGGTCGATCGGTTCGTCCGTGTCGTCGGCAATCAGATTCTGCTGGCTGACATAGGCGACGTAACTCGACTCCATGTTCTCGGCGAGCAGGTGGTAGAAGGGCTGATCCTTGCGAGGCCGGATATTCTCCGGGATCGCCTCATACCATTCGGCGCTGTTGGCGAAGATCGGATCGACGTCGAAGATCACGCCGCGGAAATCGAACATGCGATGGCGCACGACATCGCCGATGGCGAAGCGCGCATGGGACACGGGCGGCAGGGGAATCGCCGCATCGAACGGATGGGCGGGAATATGGGCACGGGGCATGACGCCAATCTAAGGACTCTTTTACGCCGCACAAGCAGATAGGCCGCAAACCGGCGCTTGTGCGATGTTTAGCTTTGCGTTAGAGGCGCGCGCTCTTCGACCGGTACCCCTCGCTTTCACGGGCCTGGGTTGCTTTGCAAAGACCTCTGCGGAGAGGTGCCAGAGTGGTCGATTGGGACGGTCTCGAAAACCGTTGTGCCCTCACGGGTACCGTGGGTTCGAATCCCACCCTCTCCGCCACGGGGCCCTCCACAGGGGGCCGCACCGGGCTCCCGGTATCGACTTTTCACCTGAAAATAGACGCTTGGCTGATCAGGTCGGCCACGCCCGTCCGTACCCGTTAGCGGCCTGCCGGCGGATTGCGGCAACTTTTGCGTGGTGCGCGTGGTCGGGAATTACGGTATTTTCAGGAGGCGAGCTTTGCGCACCGACGCAAAAGTCCGCGGCAAAACCGCGGGCCCCCGCTACGCGGACAACAGGCGATCCCGATCGCAAGGAGAACCGGGCGGCGGTCTTGTGCCGTCGGCGAGGACCCGATCGCGGTCCTTCGGTGACCCGTCCATGTCATGGGCGGATATTCCGCTTAAGCGTCAGCGAGAAGTCCGCGTTCAGCTGCTGCCGGCATGCCCATCGCACAGGGTAAAGGACACCCTTGATCTCCAGCTCCGCCCTGAGCCGAAGACCTTCCCAGGCAAAACCGCGCGGCAGCTGCAACATCGCCTGATGGATGCCCGTCGGACGCGGATAACCGGCATCGACGCAGCCGCTGACCAGCTTCCGGCCCATGGAGTCCTCAACGGTCAGGCGAACTACGCCGGGTGGGGCGGCGACGCCGGCATTGGCGAGCCCGATCACCAGCCCCTGCTGGGCGTCACGCTCGAATGCCCAGATGAAGGACGGATAGATCCGATAGCCTATGCGCCGGGCGGCGCCGTCGATCGGTTCGGGGAAGCGGTCATAATAGCCCAGGACATTTGCCGCGGCTTCATTGTGCCAGTTCCACACCGACCAGTAATTGGCCCCGACCGCCAGCACTTGATCGATGATCCGTTCATTCTGGGTAATGCCGTCTTCCAATCCGAGCTCGGCAGGCGCACCGGTCGTCATGCCGACTTCGCTGATTGCCGCGCACCAGGAAGGGCGATTGCTCAGCGCCTCGATCTGGGTGTTCTCGATGAAGATCGTGTCGCTGCGGATCCAGTTGCCGCTGCGCACCGTACGATCGAGCATGTCGGCATTGCCGACATTGTTGAAATCCGGCTGCGTATTGGTGACGAGCGGCGTCTTGGTCCACGCCGTGAGTTGGACCTCGAGCATCTGCCGCCAGGTCTGCTCGGCGATGAGATCACTCTCGAACACATGGCCTTCGAACGGCCAGCTATGGCCCTCGCCCCAGAAGCCGTACATCATGGTGTCCATGTACTCGACGTCCGGGTGGCCGTTCAGGTCGGCCGCCAGCAAAGCGTTCAATTCCTCGAAGGCGGCGCGATAGGCCGGGTGATCGTAGCGCGGTAGGGCGTGGCGCTTGTTATACCGCGTCTGCAACCGGTCGCCCTTCCAGCTGCCTTTCAGGCGAACCGACGGAACCTTGTCCATCAGGAATGCGGGCATGCCCGGCTCGGCGAAGTCTGGGTTTTCGAGCATGATGCGGAAACCGACCTGTTTGCCGTGCCGCCGTGCGAGATCGAAGGTGATCTGCCACCAGTCCGGCAGGTCGAGTCGGCCGGGGCGGCGCTGCACCTCGCGCCAATTGGGACGAAGATAGACCTTCTGCACAAAGGGTAGCCGGATCAGATCCTCGATCGACTTTTCCAGCGTTTCGCCGGGGATGTGGGGTGGGCCGGTGTCGCCCGAAACATAGACGGTGAGGCCCATGCCGCGGTTGGGGACGATGTCTCGGGACGGGCTCGTGACCATCACGACCTCGCTGCCGGGCACGACGGCACCCGCTCCATATTGGGGGAAGGGGCCCTGATAGAGTCGGTCCGCGACCCGTGGGCCGGAGCCCCAATCGAACCCGCTCCACGCATGTTCCGGCACCCGGGCAGCCGCTGCCGGAAGGGCCGCGAGACCGCTCCCGGCGGCGGCGCCTGCCGCCAGGAACGTTCGCCGGTTGACGATTCCGCCGCTCACCAGCCTAGGTCACAAGCGGCCGCGGATACCGAAGAAGAAGGAACGGCCCGAATATTCGTAGAAATTAGGCACGTTGCTGTAGGTGTTGAAGCGCTTGATTGCCGAACCGAGCAGGTTCGATCCCTGGACATATACCGAGACGTTGTCGGTCAGGTCGTAGGACAGGCTGGCCGACATCTCGTGATAGGCCTCTTCCTTTACCGGCAAATAGGCCAGGTTGCCTGCCTGCGCGTAGGTGTAGCGCGACTGATAGCTGTAGGAGACCTGCGCACCGATGCCATTCTTCTCATAGAAGAGCTTGGTATTGGCCGAGAAGGGGATCGCGCCGGGCAGGCCTGTCGTCACCGCCCCGGAAGTGGCGCGCGAATGATTGTAGGTCAGGTTCGCCTGAACGCCGAGGCCGTTGTCGAGGAAATATTGGCCGCCAACCTCCAGGCCATAAACCTTCGCGCTGTCGCCGTTGATCACCTGATATTCGACGAAATCGAAATTCTGCTGCTGGTTGGCCGGTTGCGCGGACGGGCTGATCACGACGTCGACCGGGACGGTCGAGACGAAACTGGTGATGTGCTTGTAGAACGCCGCCGCCGTCAGGGCGAGGCGGTTCGACGGATAATATTCGAACGAGACATCGAACTGGTCAGCCGTGGCCGGCTTGAGATTGGGGTTGCCGGCATCATAGATGATGAAGGTGCCCGACTGGGCCGATGTCGCGTCCTTCGCGGGCGACAGCTCGCCGAAGCTCGGCCGCGAGATTGCTCTCGACGCCGCGAGCCGGACACGGAAGCCGTCGGCGATGTCATAGGCGAAATTGACCGCCGGCAGCAGGCGCAGATAGTCGCCGCCGCCGTTGATGGCATCGACAGGATTGAAGTTCACGTCATTGTCCTGCGTGCCGACCCGGGGGATGATGCTGGCAATGCTGGCGCCATAGCCCGTCGACGAGACTTTGGTGGACACCAGGCGCAAGCCGATATCGCCACGCCAGCGCTTGCCGGCCAGGTTGAACTGCACATACCCTGCCCAGGTCCGCTCCCTGATCAGATAGGACGCAGGAAGGTCTGGCTCGACCAGTTGGGCCGAATAGCCGGCGGGATAAGGCGACAGGGCACATCCCGGGATCGGCGTGCCCGTCGCATCGAGGCAGCTGTTGGGATCGAGGATCGCCGGATTGTTGTCCGCACGCGGGAGTGCCGCGAGATAAGTATCGATGTCGAAGTTGGGGAAGTTGCGCGGGAAATTGCCGGGCAATTTCGACAGGATATTGTCATTGCCCGGCCGCACGACCGATGCACCCAGCTGCCCGAAGGTGAAGGGATAGCCGCAATAATTGCACGAAGTGGTATATTGGTTGTCGATTGTCTCGACGGTCTTGCGGCGATCGGTCCAGGCGCCGCCAAAGGTGATCGACTTGAACGTGTCGTTGTCGACCTCATAGGTTAGATCGAGCTTCGCGCCTTGCGTGCGATCCTCGATATTTTGCCCCTGGATGCCGATATAGTGGGCGCGGAAATCGTCATTGGTCGCCTGATCGAGCGAGCGGCCGCCGGGGATCGTGATGTCGAGATCCGGGATGCCGCCGTCCCGTGTCGCAAAGACCGCGGACGCGCCGGGGATGCCGGCCACGACGAAGCGGTTCTGCCCGCCCGTGTCGTCGCTCGCCTTGCCGTAATAGCCGTCGATCGCGACCTTCAATCGATCGACGGGGTGCCAGTCGATATGGCCACCGATCTGGTAGGTCTTGCTGTTGCGCGGTTCGTCGGTGGTCAGCACTTCGCTGACGAGATCGTTGATCGCAAACCCGGTGACGACATTATGGGAATCGACCTTGATCGACGCCGGATCCCAGCGCGGCGAACCGTCGTCGCCCAGCGGATTGAGATAATTGGAGGAGCGATAATTGTGCTGGGTGACATTGTACTGGCTGTAGATGCCGTCGATCGTCAGCTCGAAGGCGCTTGACGGCTTCCACTGGAAGGCACCGGCCGCGCCAATCCTCTCGCGCTCGCCCTGCACGGTGCCCACGCTGTAATAGTCCGGCCAGATATAGGCTGGTCCATTCGCATCGGGATTGATCTTGCCGTCCCGGTTGAAATCGACGCCATAGGCGGCTTCCGTCCCGTCAGTGATCGAATATTCGCCGAGATTGTCGGTACGGAACTTGTACTTGTTGTAGCTGGCCCCGGCCATCACCCCCATCGTGTCGTTGGCAAAGGTCGTGCTGACGACGCCAGTGACCTTGTAGCCGCCCTTGTCGACGAAATCGTTATATTGTCCTTCCACAGAGGCGGAGGCATGCAGGCCGGGACGGTCGAGCGGCCGCGCGGTGCGCAGGTTGATGTTGCCGCCGATGCTGCCTTCAAGTTCCGACGCGCGCACCGCCTTCTGGACCTCCGCGCCGGAGATGATTTCCGATGGAAGCACGTCGAATGCAAAGGAGCGGTCGGTGCCGTCGGTCGGCAGGATGCGCCCGTTGAGCGTGGTGATCGCGAAATTCTCGCCAAGCCCGCGTACGGTGATCGAGCGGCCTTCGCCGCGGCCGTCGCGACCGACGGTCACGCCCGGAATATTGGCGAGGGCTTCGGCGACGTTGCGGTTGGGAAACTTGCCGAGCTCCTCGGCGGAAATGGCGTCTACGATCGTGTCGGCATTGCGCTTGGCCTGGATCGACCGCAGCAGGCTGCCGCGAACACCCCGCACGACGATATCGGGCGCGGCGCTCGCGTCGCCAGGCTCTTGTGCACCATCGGTCAGCACCGTCGCTGGGTCGGGCTCGGCCGTGGTGGGCTTGGCCTCCTGAGCCGAAGCGGTCGACGCAGAGAGCAGCGCCGCCGCACTGACTCCGCCCAGCACCATAGTCCGCAAGATGTGTCGTTGCGTCATCGCCGTTCCCCTTTGCCGATGCGCGTTCTCCGGACCCTGACGGATTCGCGCGATTTATTGCGGTTTGGTATCCCGACCGTAGCGAAACTGTCAAATAGAAAAGAAACGAAACTTCCTGTTTGTTGTGTGAGCAATTCGAGGCTGATATGCAGGTCTGCGAACGGGAGGAGCCATATGTCCATCACTCGGGACACCAGCGGCCGAAGGCAGCAGATCAGTGTTTTGATGCGCGAGCACGGCAGCGTGCAGGTCGTGCCGCTGGCGGAACGGTTTGGCGTCTCAATGCAGACGATCCGGAAGGACCTCCATTATCTGGTAAAGCGGGGCATCGCCGAGCGCTCCTATGGCGGCGCGATCGCGGCCGATGCCGTCAACGTCGCGGCCGAGCCCCCGGTCGAGGTCAAGCGTGCGATCAATGTCGACGAAAAGGCGCGAATCGGCGCGGTCGCCGCTGCCATGGTGATGCCGGGCGATTCGATCGTGCTGGATTCGGGCACCACGGCGCTGCAGATCGCACTGCATCTGGCCGATATCGAAGACGTAACCGTGCTGACCAACGATCTGGATATCCTCTGCGCGCTGGCGGCCAAGGAGCGGATCAACGTCGTGATGCTGGGTGGCGCGCTGCGGCGGCGCAACCGTGCGTTTTACGGAGCGCAGACGGAAAGCGCGTTCGACGACCTGCATGTCGATAAATTGTTCCTGGGCGTGGACGGGCTTGACGTCGAGCGCGGCATCACCACCCATTTCGAGCCGGAAGCCGTGCTAAACCGAAAGATGGTCAAGGCCGCCGGGCAGGTGATCGCCGTGAGCGACCGGTCGAAGTTCGGCCGCGTCTGCCTGCACCGTATCATGAACGTGGCCGAGATAGACGACCTGGTGACCGATGGCGCCGATGCGGCAATGCAGGCGGCTGCCGACCGCCTGGGCTTTCGCCTTCACATCGCCTGAGCTTCAGCCCTTGAGCTTGAAGAAGCGCCGGGCATTCTTCCAGTAGATCTTGTCGATTACGGCGCGGGGCAGGTCGAGCCCTTTCGCATCGGCATCGATGGCATCGACATGCTGGCTGAGCGGGGTCGCCAGATAGCGCCAGTCCGCGCGCCAGACCTGGTCGGCCTCCTTGGGGAAATCGTTGGTGGCGGGAGGATTCTGGGCCCGCGCCTTGGGGTCGGGCGGGCTGTCGGTGAGATCGGTGCCGTACAGGATACGGTCCTGATACTTGACGAAGAAGGCGCGCACCTTCGCGATATCGGCGTTGGACTGGACCTGCAGGTTGGACATGCGCGCCGCGAGATCCACCACCGTGTTGGGATGGCGATCGAAGAACCGCGCCAGTTCGTCCACGCTCCATTCGATGCTGGCCATATGCGCGCCGTCAAAGGCAAGCCTGGGATGACGGGCGACGAACCGGTCGCGCGCCGCCATAAGTGCCTCGTAGCTCGGCTCTTCGGGGTGGAGGAACATGTAATATTCGGGATGCTCCTTGAAATAGGAGCGGTCGTTCTCGGTCGTCATCTGGTCGAGCGGCAGCCAGCAGTTCTTCGGCTCGGCCTGGTGCGCGATCAGCGGCACGCCGCGTTTCTCGAGATGCGCCATGACGCCGTCGAAGCGCGGATCGTCGAGAAACACGCGCCTCCCCTCCGCATCGGTGGCGACCATGCCGACATTCTTCCATATCTTCACGGCCACGGCGCCCTGTGCAAAGGCGTCGTCCAGCGCGCGGTTGGTGCGTTCGGCCCACCCCGGCGTACCGAAGCCCTGCATCGAAAACGTGGTCGCAAAGTGAAACTGGCCCGCATCGAGCGCCTGCATCTTATGCGCGACCGTCGCTTGCAGCGGCAGCGGCGGGAAGTCCGGATAATCGACATTGATCGACAGCAGTTCCATGCCGTCGCGTCGCGCCACATCGAGAAAACGAGGATCGTCGACATTGGCATGGACGTGGGCGTCGAACTTGGCGACCTTCGCAAAATCCGCTTCGCTGTAGCCAGGTGCGGGTGCCGCCGCACCGCCCAGAAGCGCTGCCGTACCGAGCAACAGGACGACCTTCAGTGACTGCATCCTCTGTCTCCGCAAAAACAACGAAACGAAACAAAACGATCGATTAAATTGCGAATAGGGTTTGCGCCGGCCGTGCGGTTCGTGCAACATCTTTCTCATACGGCTGCTCGCTTGCCTTGCGGCCGATATCAGGGAAGCCGTTGCCATGCTGTCCAATCCCATCGATCGCCGCGTTCTGCTTGGCCGCCTGATGACCGGCGCAGCCCTTGTTTCCGGGCCTGTGCTGCCGGCAGGCGCCTGGGCTGCCGCGTCGGAGGGCGTGAAGCTTTCCGATGGCACGCTGACGATCGATTTCGATGCGGCGATGCAATCGCGCGTGTCGTTTGGCGGCAGGCCGGTCACGCCGATGGCGGCGGGCGAGGCGCTCTTTGTCGCCGGTCAACGCACGCTCGATCGCTTCCTGCTGCTGGACCATGAAGAAGGGCCGATATCGGGCCCGCACGGCCCGGGCCGCCGGCACCGGCTGCGCGGCACCGCGGGCGGTGCGGTGGAGCAGCAGCTCGATGTGACCTTCCTCGATCGCTACCCGGGACTCGCCTTGTACGAGCTGCGGTATCGCAATACTGGCACCATGCCGCTGGCGATCGCCGGGTGGCGCGTCGCGACGCACGATCTGCTGGCGCATCCGGCGGGCGCGTGGAGCTTCGCCGGCGCTTCCTATCCCGATCGCCGCGACTGGGTGCAGAAGGTCGCACCGGGCTTCGAGCAACGCAACTTCATGGGGATGAACGGGTCCGACTATGGCGGCGGTACGCCCGTTGCCGTGGTATGGCGCCGCGATGTCGGACTGGCGGTCGGCCACATCGAAAAGGTGCCGAGGCTGATCTCGCTGCCGGTTGCAGCGCAGCCGGACGGGACGCGCATCGGCCTGTCGGGCGACGAGGCGACCCTGCTCCCGCCGGGCGCTGCCCTGACCCTGCCGACCGCCTTTCTGATGGCGCATACCGGCGACCATTTTCGCCCGCTCGACGCCTATCGGCGCATCATGGCCGAGCGTGGCCTCGCGGCGCCGACCATCCCGGAATCGAGCTACGGCCCGATCTGGTGTGCCTGGGGCTATGAGCGCAATTTCACGCCCGAACAGGTGTATGGCACGCTGCCGAAGGCCAAGGAGCTCGGCTTCGAATGGGCAGTCCTCGATGACGGGTGGCAGACATCCGAAGGTGACTGGAAACTGGACGCTAGGAAGTTTCCGCGTGGCGATGCGGACATGAAGGCGTTTGCCGACCGGATAAAGGCTGACGGCATGCGTCCGCGACTGTGGCTCGCGCCGCTCGCGGTCGATCCGGGTACAGACCTTCTGCGCGACCATCCTGAGATGCTCATTCTCGACCGTGACGGCGCGGCGCAGAATGTCAGCTGGTGGAGCGCGTTCACGATGTGCCCGGCCTATCCGCCAACGGTCGACTTCTTTCGCGCGCAGGTGCGCCGCATCATCGGCGACTGGGGCTTCGAGGGGCTGAAGCTCGATGGGCAGCACCTGAACGGCGTCGCACCCTGCTACAACCCCGCGCACAACCATGCGCGTCCCGAGGAATCGTTCGAGAAGCTGCAGGATTTCTGGAAGGCGGTGTATGACGAAGCGATCGCGATCAACCCGCAGGCGGTAATCGAGATTTGTCCGTGCGGCGACAGTTTCGCGTTCCACAATATCCCGGCGATGAACAATACGCCAGCATCCGATCCCACGTCATCATGGCAGGTCAGGCTGAAGGGCAAGACGTTCAAGGCGCTGATGGGACCGTCTGCGCCTTATTCGGGCGACCATGTCGAGCTGAGCGACGGGCACGACGATTTCGCCTCGACCTATGGGATCGGCGCGATTCCGTCGACCAAGTTCACCTGGCCCAAGGACGTGCAGACCCCATCGGAACCCCTCCCGCCCGGCGGCTATCTGCTGACCGCGGCGAAAGAGGCGCTGTGGCGCAAGTGGATCGACCTGTACCGCGCCAACATGCTATCCAAGGGGCGCTATCTCGGTGGCCTCTACGATATCGGTTTTGACAAGCCCGAAGCTCATGCGATCGATCGTGACGGTGTCATGCATTACGCCTTCTACGCGGCCAAGTGGGACGGCCCGGTCACGCTGAAGGGCCTCGGCACCGGCCGCTACGCGCTGACGGACAGTTTTACCGGCAGCCCCTTGGGGAGCGCCACGGCGGCGCGGAACATCATCCAGGCGAGGTTCGAGCGCTTTCTTCTCGTACAGGCCACCCCTGTCCGGGAAGGCAGGGCATGACCGGAGCGGTCGTGCCATCGGGCCGTGCCTGGCTGATCAATGCGCTGATCACCGTCATTCTCTGGGGAATCTGGGGCGCCTTTTCAGGCCTTTCCCCGCAGCATGGCTTCCCCGAAACCCTGGTGTATTGCGTCTGGGCGCTGACGATGATTCCGCCGGCGCTGGTGGTGCTCGGACTGGCCGGCTGGCGGCTCGATGTCTCGCCTCGAGCGATCGGCTACGGCCTGGCAATCGGGTTGCTTGGCGCCGGGGGGCAGATGGTGCTGTTCTACGCCGTCGCGCGGGGCCCGGCCTATCTCATCTTCCCGATTATCTCGTTGTCGCCGATCGTGACGATCGCCTTATCGTTCCTGCTGATGCGCGAACGCACCGGACGGCTGGGCGCCTTCGGCATCCTGCTCGCGTTGCTCGCCTTGCCGACCTTCGATTTTGCACCCGGGAGCGGGGGCGGCGCCTCGGCGGCGTGGCTCGTGCCGGCCTTGATCGTGATGCTCTGCTGGGGCGTGCAGGCCTATTTCATGAAGGCGGCCAACCATGTCATGTCGGGCGAAAGCATCTTCGTCTACATGATGCTCTCCGGGCTGACGCTGATCCCGGTCGCCTGGGCGATGACCGACTTCGGCCGCCCGATCAACTGGGGGCTGGACGGCCCCTGGTTGGCGGCCCTGATCCAGGTGCTCAACGCTATCGGCGCCCTGACCCTCGTGTTCGCGTTTCGCTACGGCAAGGCGATCATCGTCGCTCCGCTGGCGAATGCGGGCGCGCCGCTCGCCACGGCGTTGCTGTCGCTGGTGATCCTGGGGGTGGTACCCGGGCCGCTCAAGGCGGTCGGTATCGGGCTCGCCCTCATTGCCTCCCTGCTGCTCGCGATCGAGCCGGATGCAAAGGATCCGGATGCTATTGTCGAAACAATCTAGTTTCGTTATATTTCGTTTCGTTGCTTTTTGTTATAGGTTGCGGTACGCGTTTGCCGAAGGAGCCGATGTGCAGGCGATTCTAGAAACGGTGCTTCGGCACAAGGCGGGAGAGCGGATTGGCGTCACGTCGGTCTGTTCGGCGCACCCGTTGGTGATCGAGGCGACGCTGCTCCACGCGCTCGCCACTGGTCAGCCGATCGCGCTGATCGAGGCCACCTCCAACCAGGTGAACCAGGACGGCGGCTATACCGGCATGGTCCCAGCCGATTATCGCGATTTCGTCCAGGCGATCGCTGCCAAGGTCGGATTTCCGCTCGAGCGCCTCGTTCTCGGCGGCGACCATCTCGGCCCCAACGCCTGGACGGGCGCGCCGGCGGCAGAGGCGTTGGACAAGGCCGATGTGATGGTCGCGGACTATGTCCGCGCCGGTTTCCGGAAAATCCATCTCGACTGCTCGATGAGCTGCGCCGATGATCCGGTGCCGCTGCCCGAGAAGATCATCGCCGAGCGCGCGGCACTGCTGTGTCGCGCGGCCGAGGACGCGTTCGATGGCGATCCCGCCGACGCGCCGGTCTATGTCATCGGCACCGAGGTGCCGGTTCCCGGCGGGGCGGCGGAGGACCTGGGAGAATTGGCGGTCACCACGCCCGAGGCGGCGACCGCTACGATCGACATGCACCGCGATCTGTTTCACGCGGCCGGCCTGGAGAGCGCGTGGGACCGTGTCATCGCAGCCGTGGTTCAGCCCGGCGTCGAGTTCGATCACGACAAGGTGGTGGACTACCGCCCCGAACGCGCGACCGCGCTCAGCCAGGCCATCGAGCCGGTCGAGCATATGGTGTTCGAGGCACATTCCACCGATTATCAGACGCCCGGGGCGCTCGCCGCCCTGGTACGCGACCATTATGCGATCCTGAAAGTCGGGCCCGGCGTCACATTCGCGTTGCGCGAGGCGCTCTGGGCGCTGGATGCGATCGAGGCGGAGATATGTCCTTCCGGGGAGCGCGCCTCTTTGCGGACGGTGACGTTGTCGCGCATGCACGCCGAGCCGAAGCACTGGCGGAAATATTACCATGCGACCGGCGCGGCGCTCGATTTCCAGCTGCAGTACAGTCTGTCGGACCGGATCCGCTATTACTGGCCCGACGCGGAGATCGCCGCCGCGCAGGAAAAGCTGTTCGCCAATCTCCGGCTGACGCCGCCGCCGCTGGCGCTGGTCAGCCAGTATCTTCCGCTCGCTTATGCCGCGCTACGCGCCGGCCGGGCGACACTCGATCCTGCCGAACTTGCCATGGCGCATATCGCCGCGACACTCGACGCGTATCATGGAGCTTGCTTTCCCAATGCCTGAGACCTTGCTCACCCCCCGACCCGATGGCCAGGACACGTCCTGGACACGCCGGGAAATCGACCAGCAGCCCGAAACGCTGCGCGCCACCCAGGCGTTGCTGCGCGATCGCCGGGCCGACATCGAGGCATTCGTCGCGCCTTTGCTCGCCAGGACCGATCTTCGCATCGTGCTGACCGGGGCAGGCACTTCTGCGTTCATCGGCGAGTGCCTCGCACCCTGGCTGTCGGGCCTGTTGCATCGTTCTGTCGAGGCGATCGCCACGACGGACATCGTCAGCGCGCCGTCGCTGTACCTGCGCGCCGGTACGCCGACATTGCTGGTCTCGTTCGGCCGCTCGGGCAGCAGCCCGGAGAGCGTCGCCGCGGTCGATCTGGTGGATGCGACCGTTGCCGAGGCCTATCACCTGATCGTGACCTGCAACCCTGAGGGCGAGCTGGCCGGGCGCAGCAGCGGCAACACCCATGTCGTCGTGCTGCCAGAGGCGACGCACGATCGCGCCTTTGCGATGACCTCCAGCTTTGGCGCGATGATGCTGGCGGCGCTGTCGATCCTTGGTGGTATCGATGCGCTTGATGCGCGCGTGCCTGCCATCGCCGCGTCAGTCGATGACGTGCTTGCCCGGTCCGAGCGGCTGGTCGCCGACCTTGCGACGCGCGGGTTCAAGCGCGTCGTCTATCTCGGTAGCGGGGTATTCAAGGGGCTCGCCCGCGAAGCGGCGCTGAAGCTGATGGAACTGAGCGATGGCGCAGTCGTCACCACCTTCGACACCCCGCTGGGCTTCCGGCACGGTCCCAAGACGATCATCAATGCCGACACGCTCGCCGTGGTGTTCGTGTCGAACGACCCGCTTACGCGCCGCTACGATCTCGATATCGTCGAGGAATTGCGCAGGGACGGCCTTTGCGGCGCTCTCGCGGTGATCTCCGCCCGGCCGGGCGACGGCGCGGACATCGCGGTCGCCGGCATGACCGATGCGGTGGACGCCGATCTCCTGTTCCCGTTCATCGTGCCGGCGCAGCTTTTCGGGCTGCATGTCTCGCTGGCTCTGGGCCTCACCCCCGACCGTCCCAATGCCAGCGGCGCCGTTAACCGGGTCGTGCAAGGTGTTCGGATATACGCCGCACAAGCATGAGCGACCGCAGCTATTTCCTTGGCGTGGATGGGGGCGGCACCAAGACCGAATTCATCTGCATCGACGCCGCCGGCACGATCGTCGCGCGCGCGATGACCGGCACGACCTATCATATCGAGGTCGGGATGGATGAGGCCGCGGCGCGCATCGGCCAGGGAGTCGCCGCCATTTGCGGACAGCTCGGCATTCAGCCCGACGCGCTGAGCTACGTCTTTTTCGGCCTTCCGGCCTATGGCGAGGACAAGGTCATCGACCCACAGCTGGACGCCGCCTGTGGACGGCTGCTCGGCCATGACCGCTACGCCTGCGGAAACGACATGATATGCGGCTGGGCGGGGTCGCTGGGTTGCCAGGATGGGATCAACATTGTCGCCGGCACCGGCTCGATCGCCTATGGGGAACGAGAGGGCAGGGGTGCCCGCGCGGGCGGTTGGGGCGAGGTATTCGGCGACGAAGGGTCGGCCTATTGGATAGCCGTCAAAGGCCTCGCCCTGTTTTCCCGCATGAGTGACGGTCGCGCGACCAAGGATCTGCTGCACGATCGGATCTCCGAAGCGCTTGTGCTCGAGGATGACCTGGACCTGTGCCAGCGCATCATGGGACCCGCGGCAATGAGCCGAGGCGCGGTCGCTGGTCTCGCGGCGGTGGTCTCGAGCGCCGCTGCCGATGGCGATAAGGGCGCCGGTGCAATTCTGTTGTCAGCAGCCCATGAACTGGCGGCGCTGGCGATCGGGTTACGCGACGTGTTGGGTTTTCCGTCCGACGTCAGCGTTCCATTGTCCTGGTCGGGAGGCGTCTTGTCGCAGGAGCCGTTGGTGCGCGATGCCTTTATTCGGATCGTCAGTGAGGACGGGCTTTTTGCGGCGACCGAGCCTCTTCACCCGCCGGGATATGGCGCCGCCTTATATGCCCGGCTGTCGGCGCAAACCAACAAACGGGAAACAGCCGATAGGCAGTCGGCTTAGGCAGCGGATTGGCGCCGAACCGCGTAGAACGGGCGTGCGTCAGCCCCGGATCAAGCTCATTCCGTCCGTTCTATGCGGGCAAGCAGCGCGCCCTCGCTGACCTGGCCACCGGTCTCCGCACTCAACTCCGCCACGGTCCCGTCGAACGGCGCGATCAGGCTGTGTTCCATCTTCATCGCTTCGAGCGTGAGCAGCTTCTGGCCCTTGGTGACGGCGTCGCCGGCCGCAACTTCTACCGCGATGACCCGCCCCGGCATGGGGGAGAGGATCGAGCCGGCCTCGACCGTTCCCCCGGCGCCAGCCCCGAAACGCGTTTCGGTGAACAGCAGCGGCTGCCCGTTGCGGAAGGTTAGCAAGCCGTCCGAAACAGGGGCGACATAGCCGTTGCTGTCGTCGAGCGACATAAGGTCGATCGTTCGGCGCTCGGCTCCATGCTGAACGGCAATGGCGCCACGATGGCCGGCGTTGAGACGAAAGCCGATTGCCCTGCCCCAGGGGTCTGCCGTCGCGTCGTCGCGATGAAGGAAATAGGGGGCATATATCTGGACCGCCGCGAGGTTCCAGTCGCTGTCCGTGGCAGCGGGTGCTGCGGTCAGCGCGTCGCCTTGGTCCGCGATGAAGCCGGTGGTCACGGTGCCAGCGCGAAACTGTGCCTGGCCGAGGCATGCCAGCAGAAACGCGGCATTGGTCTTGACCGGCCAGATTCTTACCCGGCGCATCGCCTCGGCAAGGGCATCGATCGCGCCATCGCGATCATCCCCGCGTGCCACGATCTTGGCGATCATCGGATCGTAGAATGGCGTTATCGCATCGCCCCGTTCGACTCCGGTCTCGATCCGGGTCTGGCTATCGGGCAAGTCGGCGAGTTCGAGCTTGCCGGTGGACGGCAGGAAGCCGGTTGACGGGTCCTCCGCACAGAGCCGTGCCTCCATCGCCCATCCGTTGATGGCCAACTCATCCTGCCGCTTCGGCAGCGCCTCGCCGGACGCCACCCGCAACTGCCACTCGACCAGATCCTGCCCGGTGATTTCCTCGGTCACCGGATGCTCGACCTGAAGCCGGGTGTTCATCTCCATGAACCAGATGCGATCAGCGCGCAGGCCCTCGCTCGCATCGGCGATGAACTCGATGGTGCCGGCGCCGACATAGTCGACGGCCTGCGCCGCTTTCACCGCTGCGGCGCAGATCGCCTCCCGCGTCGTCTCGTCCATGCCGGGGGCAGGGGCTTCCTCGATCACCTTCTGGTGGCGGCGCTGGAGCGAGCAGTCGCGCTCGAACAGGTGGACGACATTGCCACATGGCTGTCGC
>NZ_JBFUHB010000016.1:0-96498 GCF_056402595.1 Sphingomonas sp. P3_C6 | reverse complement strand
CTATGGCCATTGGCGCACGATGACCTTCCTCGCAGCGCTTCGCTGCGACCGGATCGACGCTCCGTGCGTGCTCGACCAGCCGGTCAACGGCCAGAGCTTCAAAGACTATGTTGAGCAGTTCCTCGTGCCCACGCTCTCGCCTGGCGACATCGTCGTCATGGACAATCTGAGCAGTCACAAACGGCCTGCCATCCGCGAGGCAATCCGTAGCGCGGGCGCCAAGCTCCTGTTCCTGCCGCCGTACAGCCCSGATCTCAATCCGATCGAGCAGGTCTTCGCCAAGCTCAAGCACCTGATGCGCAAGGCCGCAGAGCGTACCCACGACGCAACCTGGCGACGCATCGGCTCCATACTAGACACCTTCAGCCCAGATGAATGCCGCAATTACTTGCTCAACTCCGGATACGGATCAAGCTAATGTCATCCGACTCTAAAGGAACAATTCGTCGCACCTCCCCGTTACGCGCCCAGTAAAACAGGAGGATGCCATGGCTGACGATCGTGTAACCGAGACCCCGCATACCACCGTGATCGAGAAGAGCGGTGGTGGCGGTGCCGGGATATTCATCGGGATAATCCTGCTGATCGCCGTGGTGATCGGTGGTTTCTACCTGATGAACCAGAGCAGAAACGAGAACATCAAGACCGACGCCATTGCCGGCGCGGCCAAGGATGTCGGCGACAGCGCCAAGAAGGTCGGGGATACGGCGGAGAAGGTCGCGGAATAACCCTCTCTCCCTCTTCCGGTGGGAGAGGGATTCCCTAGCGCAGGCAGGCATCCAGGCCGTCGTTGCGGACGACGCCGACGGTACGGGTGATGACATTGCCGTGTCGGCGGGTGAAGCCGCGCGGGGCGATTGCTGCGCGCTTCTTGGGCAATGGCAGGACGGCGGCGATCCGTCCCGCTTCGGCGGGCGTCATATGCGATGCGTCATGGCCGAAATAGCGTATCGACCCGGCATTGGCGCCATAGGTGCCGATTCCCGTCTCGGCTACGTTGAGATAGACCTCCATTATCCGGCGCTTGCCCCAGATCGTCTCGATAAGGACGGTGAAATAGGCCTCAGCCGCCTTGCGGGCATAACCGCCACCCTGGAATAGGAAGACGTTCTTTGCGGTCTGCTGGCTGATCGTGGATCCGCCGCGGATTCGGCCGTCGCGCGCGTTGCGGGCATAGGCCTTGGCGATGGCCGTGAAATCGAAGCCGTGATGGGTGCAGAAATGCCCGTCCTCGCCGGCGATCGCCGCGCGGGCCATGTTCGGGTCCATGCGCGACAGGGGCATCCAGGACTTGGTGATGCCGTGACCGCTGACCGCGTCGCCGAGCATGGTGAGCGTGATCGGCGGCGGTACGAACCGGTAGAGCACGACCATCAGCACCGACAATATTATGAAGGCGCCGATCGCCTTGAAGAACCAGCCGATCAGACGGCGAAACAGGGAGCGGCGGCGCGGCATGTCGGTGTTCTGGTCCGGATCTTTGGCTGGTTGAATCGAACGGGCATGGGATGCGATCGGACGGGCGCCGGGAAACGGCGTTGCCGGGCTGATCCCTAAGTCCGATGGCGGCCCCCGCTCGTCGCTCATGCTCCGCTTCTAGGCGAGGGAGGCGGGCGCGGTAAACCGGCTTGCGCCGGGCAAGGCGGCGATCAGCGCCCGGGCAGCTGCCACCCCGGTCACATAGGCGCCATGCGCGGTCGAGAAGTCGGTGGGGGAGCAGGCCTCTCCCGCGAAGAACAGGCGGTCGTCAACCGGCGCGGCCAGCACAGCGCGTTGCGGGGCGCCGCCGACACGGGCGTGCGAATAGGAGCCGTGGATGAAGGGCTCGGCGCGCCAGCGGGTTGTGGCGATCGGCCGCATCCGATCGCGCCAGTCGCTGCCGAGCAAGGCAACCAGCTCGCGGATGGCGAAATCGGCGGCGCCGCCGTCCCCTTCGGTTTCAAGCGCCTCGGCGCATTCCCCGCCGAAGAAGCACTCGATCAGCGGAAGGCCGAGCGGGCCGAGTCGGTAGCTCGCCGTGCAGCTGCTGTGCGGATTGCCGATGAGGTGGCCGTTATTGGGAAGCTCCGCGCCGTCGACGCGCAGATAGACCTTGTCGGCCAGGCCGAGCGGAAGCGCGGTCGCCGCTTCGTGCTTTTCGGGAAGCGGGGGATCGAACCGGATCCTTTCCTCGGCCATTGCCGTCGTCGGCACGCAGACGATCGCGGTACGGGTCTCGAGAATACCACGGCTGGTTTCGATGCGCAGCGTGGTGCCGCGGTGATCGATATGGCTGACGACCGTATCGAGCTGGACCGGCAATCCCTGGGCGTGGCGCAGGACCAGGGTGCCATAGCCTTCGCCCACCGCCCAATTGTCGTCGGTCGCCGAATCCTCATAGGCAGCCCAGTCGTGCAGCGAGACCTGATCAAGGGGCGCACCATTGGCGTAGCCCGAGACCGCGTTGATCAGAGGGCGCCAGGGATCGTCGGGCGCGATGAAGGCTGAAAGGGGCTGGTCGGGGCCGGACAGGGCGGCATGGGCGGCCTCCTGCCAGCGCATCCAAGCGTTGCGATAGGCCTGGCGCTCGCCGCGGGAGAAACCGAGATCGCGCCATTGCCCATGCCAGTTGGCGGGCGAATGATCGACGGTGAAGCCGTAGCTTTCCGCCAGCTCAGTCCAGGGATTGCGTTTGGCGGAATGAAGCCACGCACAGCCGAGGTCCACCGTCATATCGTCGATACGCACGCTGTGGGCTCGGCCGCCGAGGCGCTTGCCAGCCTCGACCAGCAGGACATCGAGCCCGGCATGGTGGAGTAATCGTGCGGCGGCTATGCCGGCAGCACCGGCGCCGACGACGATCGCGTCAGCGCCGGGCATGGAATGTCCCCGTGATCGCCCCCCGCATCGCGGATCAGGCCGCGACGAGCATCCGCTTGTCGCCGGCGAGGCGCATCATCGCCTTTTGCAGCTTTTCGAAGGCGCGCACCTCGATCTGGCGGACACGCTCGCGACTGACGCCATAGACCTGGCTCAGTTCCTCGAGGGTCTTGGGATCGTCGGTCAGACGACGCTCGGTCAGGATATGCTTCTCGCGCTCGTTGAGGTCGTCCATCGCCGAGACGAGCATGTCGTGGCGAACGTCCGCTTCCTGCGCATCGGCGACGACGCTGTCCTGCAGCGGGGCGTCATCCTGCAGCCAATCCTGCCACTGGCCCTCGCCGTCCTCACGCATCGGCACGTTCAGCGACGTATCGCCGCCCATCGACATGCGACGGTTCATCGACGTGACCTCTTCCTCGGTCACGCCCAGGTCCTTGGCGATCTTGGCGAGATGCTCAGGGCTGAGATCGCCATCCTCGAACGCGTCGAGCTTCGACTTCATGCGGCGCAGGTTGAAGAACAGCTTCTTCTGCGCAGCAGTGGTGCCCATTTTCACCAGGCTCCACGAGCGCAGGATGAATTCCTGGATCGAGGCGCGGATCCACCACATCGCATAGGTAGCGAGACGGAAGCCGCGATCGGCCTCGAACTTCTTCACGCCCTGCATCAGGCCGATATTGCCCTCCGAGATGAGCTCGGACACGGGCAGGCCATAGCCGCGATAGCCCATCGCGATCTTCGCGACGAGGCGGAGGTGGGACGTGACGAGCTGCGCCGCCGCGTCGGTGTCGCCATGCTCCTCGAAGCGCTTGGCGAGCATATATTCCTGCTCGGGCGCGAGGATCGGAAACTTCTTGATCTCGGACAGGTAGCGGTTGAGGCTTGCCTCTCCGCCAAGTGCGGGGATCGTCGCCGGGACGTTGCTGCCGCTTGCCATGATCAAATCTCCCTTACTGATGCGGCATCCCTACCAAGAGGCGACGCGCGCTTGAACCTATACGTAGAGTCTATCGAACAGTTCCTGCATGTCGGCAGGCATTTCGCTATCGAATGACAAAGCGATGCTTTCGACAGGGTGAATGAACCCGAGCCGGGCCGCGTGCAATGCCTGTCGATGGAAATCCAGGGTTTCCAAAATGGACCGGTGGACTGGTTTTGTTCTACCATAAACTGGGTCCCCAAGCAAGGGGTTTCCGATCGAGGCCATGTGAACACGCACCTGGTGCGTGCGGCCGGTCTCCAGCCGGCATTCGACGAGGGCGGCTTCCTTGAGTCTTTCGAGCGTCCTGTAGTGAGTCACCGCCCGCTTGCCGTTCGCCACGATTGCGATCTTCTTGCGGTTCGCGGGCGAGCGGGCGAGCGGCGCGTCCACCATCCCTTCCGAGGGAAGGGGCCGGCCGGTCACGATCGCCTTGTAGCGGCGATCGATGCTATGGTCGTGGAACTGCTTCGCCAGGCCTTCATGCGCCCGGTCGGTCTTGGCCGCGACCATCAGCCCCGACGTGTCCTTGTCGATACGGTGCACGATGCCCGGCCGCGCCACCCCGCCGATGCCGGACAGGCGCCCGGCGCAGTGATGGAGCAGGGCGTTGACCAGGGTACCGTCGAAATTGCCGGCGGCAGGGTGGACGACGAGTCCGGCCTGCTTGTCGATCACGATCAGGTGATCGTCCTCGAACACGACGTTCAGCGCGATGTCCTGCGCTTCATTGTGCGCAGGGGTTGGCAGCGGAACCGCGACGGTGAAGACACTGCCGGCGACTGCCTTGCGGGAAGGATCGCGGGCGAGCGCGCCGCCTTCGTCCATCACCGCCCCCGAGGAGATGAGGGCCTTTAGCCGCTCGCGCGACATGGTCGGCACTGCCTCCGCCAAAGCGCGATCCAGACGCCAGCCATCGGCCTCGTCCGAGATGCGTGCTTCGATATTTGTAACCCCCCGGTCCATGCCTTAGCGATGTGGGAATGGGGTATGGAATTTCAAGCACTCTCCTTGGCAGACTGCTAACCGACGCAGAAAATTCCTCGGATTCGGAGGTTTGCGGGCTGCTGTTCGGCACGGAAGGGCGGATCGAGGCCGCTGAAGCGTGCGCCAATGTGGCGGCGGACCCGGCGCGGACTTTCGAGATCGACCCGGCGGCATTGTTCGCGGCGCACCGGCGCGCGCGGAACGGCGGGCCGCAGGTGATCGGGCATTATCACTCGCATCCCAGCGGCGAGGCGTTGCCCTCCGCGCGGGACGCGGCCCAGGCGATGGGCGACGGCGCGCTGTGGCTGATCCTGACGGCGCATGAAGCGCGGCTGTGGCGGTCGGTGAGGCCCGGTGCGTTCGAGCGGGTCGGGCTCGACGTCGAGGGCGGTCAGGTCAATTGAAGTAGAGCCATGACCCTGGGCAATGTCGCTCCCAGTAGAACGGGTATTTTGCGAGGACACGTCGGCTGCTGCATTTTTCGTGTCGTCTGGCTGAAGCAAGAAGCGGCGTATGCCGTAACAGACGCCGCTGGATCGAGATGTCCGATCGGAAAGAAGTAGCGCAAGCATTGTGAGTGCGAGTAAATCTACAATAGTCGACGGGTTATGAGAATCGGTTCTTGAGACCTTGGATCGTCTGGCGTGATCCAGGCGGTGTTTGACGGCCCGCGCCGCGGCGTCAGACGCGCGGGCGTCGAGGGTCCAACTCTCTGGCCGGCGGTTGCGCAGCCAGCGCAGCGCCACCCCGGTGTCGGCGAGGATGCGCCGCTTGTAGCGAATGGTGACGGGCTGGCCTGCGCCGCGCGGCGTGAAGACACGCTCGACGGTTCGCTCATAACCGACCGCACGCTGGTAGCGCGACGGCACGGCCGGGTTGGCGGCCTCGGCCCTGCCGGCTGCCATGGCGGCGGCGAAGTCCGGATAGCGGTTCAGCCAGCGATACAGGGTCGCGAGACTGACAGAGAAGATGTCGGCGAGATCCCCATTGTCCATGCCGAGGCGTGCTGCGCAACGCACGCGGTGGATGAAAGCGGGCTGATAGCGTGTCGGTCGGGCCATGAGGCAGGATGGACGGGCCGGGTGAAGCGTTGAATCGATCTCTCCGACCATGATGCATATCGGGTGTTAGCCTAGACGTTCCACCATGAAGAGAAAGTCGCTGCCTGGCCGTGCAGGGTGCCGTCCGTGTCGATCAGTTGCCAGACCACGCCCTCTGCGATGCGGAAGCGGCGGCCCGACTTCGCGACGCGTATCCCGGAATAATTCGAGACGAACCCGCTGCGTGTCACGTCGTCGAGCAGGCGTTGGCGCTCGGCGCGATCAGGTGCTTCCGCCGACAGGCGCGAGGGCAAGGTGACGAACTCGTCCCAAGGATATTCGAAGCAGGCCTGTGCGGTGCGATTGGCATAGACGAAACGGGGATCCGCCTCGCCATCATGAGCCAGCACGGCGAACGGTGCCTCATGGTAGAGCCAGTCGGCGCCGTCACCCGACGCAACCAGCGGCGAACCGGTCAGGCGAGCATAGCTGCCGGCGAGCAGGTCGAAAAAGGCCGGGTCGACGGAGACGTCGCGAGAAGACGGGGCGCTGATGTCCATCTATCGTCTCCTGCTCCTGCGGATCGGAGTTGGTGATCGCCCATAGCAGTGGGTCGGTATCCGTCGCGATTCATTTCCTTCGCCTTGGTCGCTGTCGGTAGGTTGTTTTCGAGGAATAGCGCAGCCATTCGACATCATTTGCCCGATTTTCCGGTGGACTTTCAGGTCGCTGCCCAGGCGTGGATCGCCGAGCGCCTCCGTCCGAGGACGAGGTGCGCTGACCGCGACGCAGTGCGTGCTTGTGGTGGAGGATGCTGGCGCAGTTGCCGCCAGTACGGTCGTGGCAAGCGGCCATAGCCATGTGCTCGCGGCCGACAGCACGGATGGCTTCGAGTTGATCCACAAGCCCTATTCGATCGACCGGGTTTCGCGGATCCCGCTAGGTGCGGTGGCCACCAGCGCCAGGGTGAGGACGCGGGCGGCCTGACCGGCCCGGCGATCGCCCGTCGGTACCGAACAGCCGTTCCAGAGAACAAGGTTAAGCGGTTAAATACTGCGCCGGACGGAATCGGGAACGAGCGCAGGACAATTCAACCACAGTCGAAGCTGCAACGAACGGGCGTTATCAGTTCGATCCGCGCGACTTGCGCACTTGCGCCAGCAGCGCCAGAAGAAGCGACAGTTATTTTGGAGCGTACCCTTTCCATGACCATGAGCCCGGTCGATTTCGCCAGCCTGCTATGCTCGCGCCTGTGCCACGACCTGCTGAGCCCGGTAGGGGCACTCAACAACGGGCTCGAACTGCTTGCCGACGAGCATGATCCGGAGATGCGGCAGCGCTGCCTGGAGCTTCTCGCCGAGAGCGCCAAGGCTTCCGCCAACAAGCTTAAATTCTTCCGCCTGGCTTTCGGTGCGGCGGGCGGTTTCGGCGAGACGGTGGACGCACGCGAGGCGCGTGCCGCGATCGAGGGGCTGTTCGGGGACAATCACCGGGTCAATCTCGGCTGGCTGGTCGAGGATGCGACCCTGCCCAAATCGGCGATCAAGGTGCTGCTCAACCTTGCACTGATCGGTGGCGATGCGCTGATCCGCGGCGGGCAACTCGATGTCGGAGCCGAGGCGGTGGACGGCAATGTCGAGATCGTCGTGCGGGCCGATGGGCCGCGCATCGTGCTCGACAATGAGTTGCGGACCACGTTGCAGAGCGGTCAGCAGGGCGACACGATCATCACGCCGCGTGCCGCGGCGGCCTATCTGGTGCATTCGCTGGTGGCCGAAGGCGGCGGCACCGTGCAGGTTTCCGCGCCGGATGAGGCGGTGCTGCTGTTCGGGGCCGCGTTCAAGGGGTGAGGGGGACCCTCGTTAAAGAGGGTCCAGAACCTCACTCCCCCTCATCCTTCCGTCGCTTCGCTCCTCCCTCCTTCTCCCACAGGGGGAGAAGGATTTTCGGTTCGGCGATGACCTAATTCCGCTCCCGATTAAACGCCCCTTTAACCACTCCGCATCCATGGTCGTGCCGCATCCCCGGGGGCCCATGGACGATCTTCTTCAGGAATTCATCGCCGAGACGCGCGAGACGCTGGAGGCGCTCTCGGGCGAGATCGTCGCCTGGGAGGCGTCGCCGGATGATCGCGACCGGCTCGATGCGATCTTCCGCTTCGTGCATACGGTCAAGGGAAGCTGTGGTTTTCTCGACCTGCCGCGGCTTGCCCGGCTGAGCCATGCCGCAGAAGACGTGCTGGCCGCCGTCCGCTCGGGCGAGCGCGTGCCCGATACGCGGCTGGTCAACGCCGTGCTCGCCATTGTCGACCGGATCGGCGAGATCGTCGAGGCGATCGATGCCGGCATAGCGCTCGACGACAGCGGCGAGGACATGCTCGTATCGGCGCTGGAGGAAGGATCCTCGGTGCCGACCCACGCGCCGGCTGCCGTGGCAGCGCGCAATCCCACCCGAAGCGTGCGCCTGAACGTCGACCTGCTCGACCGGATGATGAGCGGCATGTCCGAGATGGTGCTTGCGCGCAACGAGCTTGCGCGGCGGCTGCGTGACGATGGGGCCGACCCGACGGTCGAGGCGGCGCTCGAGCGGCTGTCGCTGACCGTGGCCGAAATGCGCGACACCGTGACGCGTACACGCATGCAGAAGATCGACGCGCTGTTCTCCGCCCTGCCGCGCATGGTGCGCGACACGGCGGCAGAACTCGGCAAGTCGGTGATGCTGCAGATCGAGGGCAGCGACGTGGAGCTCGATCGCGAGATGATCGAGATGATGCGCGACCCGCTCGTCCACATCGTGCGCAACGCGATCGACCATGGGCTCGAGGCGCCAGCCGAACGACGCGCGCTGGGCAAACGCGAGAATGGCCGGCTGACCGTTTCCGCGCGACAATCGGGCAACCAGATCATCATCGAGATCGGAGACGACGGGCGCGGCATCGACACCGACCGGTTGATCGCGAAGATCGCCGGCAGTGGCGGCCGCAGCGCCAAGGAACTGGATGCACTGAGCGAGAAAGCGAAGCTCGCGCTCGTCTTCGAGCCCGGCGTTTCGACCAAGGATGCCGTCACCGCCATTTCCGGGCGCGGCGTCGGCATGGATGTGGTCCGCGCCAATGTCGAGCAGATCGGCGGCCGCATCGAACTGTCCAACGCGCCGGGCAAGGGCCTGCGCCTCGCCATTCATGTGCCACTGACCCTATCGATCATCGCCACGATTGGCGTCGGCGTCGGCGGGCAGCGTTTCGCGATCTCGCGCCAGGCGATCGAAGAGATCGTCCGCGTCGGCGGCGATACGATCCGGATCGACATGCTGGGCGGCACGCCTGCCGCGACCGTGCGCGACCGGCGCATGCCGCTGGTCGATCTGGGCGGGCTGCTGAATCTTTCGGACGGAACCGCTTCGGCGATGCTGGTGATCGTCGGGGTACCTGGCGGCAGCTACGCACTCGCCGTCGATTCAGTGCTCGACCATGAGGAGCTGGTGATCAAGCCGTCCGCCCCGGCAGTGATGGCGACCGGCGTCTATGCCGGACAGACCCTGCCGGACAGCGGCTTGCCGATGCTGCTGCTCGATTGCGCCGGCATCGCGACCATCGCCGGGCTTCAGTTCGGGCGCGAGGCCGCGGTAGAGGACATTGCCGAGGAAGCCCAGGCGCCGAGCGTCTCGGCGTTGCTGTTCGACGATCTCGATGGCGTACGCCGCCTGGTGCCGCTGACCATCATCGACCGGATCGAACCGGTCCCGATCGACTCGATCCGGTTCTCCGGCGGGCGGCTGCGGCTGTCGGTCGACGGCCGGATCATTCCGCTCGCGGTGCAGGGCGAATGGGACATGCGCCCGACCGTCTCGGTGTTGCGCCTGCGCGATGGCGATGCCGAGATCGGCTATGCCATTGCAGAGGCACTCGACATCGTCACCTTGCCCGAGGTGGTGGTGCCGGCGAAGGAGCCCGGGCCGGTTGCCGGCGTCGTTTCGATCGACGGGGAGCAGATCGAGCTGCTCGATCTCTACTGGCTGTTCTCGACCCATGGCGCCGAGCTCGGCAACGCCGTGCCGCCGGTGTGCCTGATCGACGGCGCCGAATCCGACTGGATGCAGACCTTCCTGAAGCCGGTGCTCGAAGGCGCGGGATACCGTGTCGCGACGAAGCTGAAGGCAGGGGAGAGCGCCGCCGTGGTGCTGACCATGGGCGCTTCGTCGCCCGCGGTGCAGGGCAATGTGCCCGTCGTCCGCCTGCGCCGCGACCGCACCGGCGGTGATGCGGCCGATACCAGCATCTATCGCTACGACCGGGACGGCCTGCTCGCTGCCCTGGCCCAGTCGGCGGGAGGCCGCTGATGTCCGAGCTGTTCCTGATCGCCCATATCGCCGGGCGGGCCGTCGCGATCGAATCCCGCCAGGTCGAATCGGTGGTGGATATCGGGGCGATCGTGCCGGTCCCGGGCACCGACCGGCAGGTGAGGGGCCTGGCCGCACTGCGCAGCCGGGTGGTGACGGTAATCGATACCCATGCGGTGCTCGGCCTGCCCGCAGCGGAAATCGAGGCGACGCGTGCGGTGATCACGCATGTCGAGGGCCATCATTATGCGATCCTCGTCGACTCGCTCGAGGATGTCGCGCCGTTCGATCTGGCGCCGCTCTCGCCGGGCATCGTGCTAGATCGGGGCTGGCGCGCCACCGGGTGCGGCATCGTCGAACGGGCGGGAGAGCCAATCCTGGCGATCGACCTGCGCGCGCTGGTGCCGGGTCTCACTGCGATCGCCGCATGACAATCAGTTAACCCGAAACTCATGTGTTTCCGGCAAACAGGCCGTTCAAAGGGGCGGCAACGGGGTGTGAATCGATGAAGACGTGTCTCGTGGTGGACGATTCGAAGGTGATCCGGAAAGTGGCTCGCCATATCCTGGAGACGCTGAATTTTCAGGTTTCCGAAGCGGGCGACGGACGCGAAGCGCTCGACAGCTGCCTTGCCTCGACGCCCGATGTCGTCCTGCTCGACTGGAACATGCCTGTGATGAGCGGCATGGATTTCCTGCGCGCGCTGCGGGAGAGCACGCTGTCCCATCGCCCGAAGGTGGTGTTCTGCACGACCGAGAACGGCATGGCGCATATCCGCGCCGCCATCGAGGCGGGCGCTGACGAATATGTGATGAAGCCGTTCGATCGGGAGACGCTGGAGAGCAAGCTTCAGATCGTCGGCATGGCCTGAAAGCCGTGGTGGCCCTGGGATCAACCCTGACAACCGGTCGGCTCGCCGAGAGCGAAGGCCGGCCGCGCATCCTGATCGTCGACGATTCGGTGGTGGCGCGGGCAGTGATCGCGCGCGCGATCGACATCAACGGCAAGTTCACCGTGGCCGGCGCGGTGCCGCACGCCAAGGCGGCGCTGGCCTTCCTCCACGGGCAGCGGGTCGACGGCATCCTGCTCGATATCGAGATGCCGGGCATGAGCGGCCTGGCCGCATTGCCCGAACTGATTGCCGCGAGCGCGGGCGCCAAGGTGCTGGTCGTATCCTCTTCCTGCGGCGAGGGCGCTGCGGCGACGATCGAGGCGCTGTCGCTGGGGGCGGTCGACACGCTGGTGAAACCCGATATCGGCGATTTCGCCGGCCGTTTCTCCGCGGTGCTCGACGAGAAGCTCTCGCGCCTGTTCGAGACGACACCGGTGCTCGCCCGTGACATGCCGCTGGCGACGGAACGAGCCGGCGGCGGGTTCGACATCGTGGCGATCGGTGCCTCGACCGGCGGCATCCACGCGCTGAGCCTGTTGTTGCGCGAGATTCCGCCGAGCTTCCAGTTGCCGATCCTCATCACCCAGCACCTGCCCGACAGCTTCATGCCCTATTTCGCCGCACAGGTGGCGGTGCTGGCGCGTCGCCCCTGCGATGTTGCGTGGGACCATATGCGGATCCGCCCCGGCCGCGTGATCATCGCCCCGGGGACCGCGCATATCCGCTGCGTGGGGACCGGCGACGGTGCCGCGATCCGGCTTTCCGGCGAGCCGTCGAAGAGCGGTTGCACGCCGTCGGTCGATCCCATGTTCGACAGCCTGGCCGAGGTGTTCGGCGCGCGCGCGCTCGGAATCGTGCTCAGCGGCATGGGCCGCGATGGCGCCGACGGGGCGCAGCGCATCGTCGATCGCGGTGGCAGCATCGTCGTCCAGGATCAGGATAGCTCGGTCGTATGGGGCATGCCTGGCGCGGTGGCGGCGAACGGCACCGACTGTGCGACCATGTCGCCCACGGAAATTGGTAAAATGGTGGCGTCTCGCCGGAGGCCCGGATGTTGACCCCTGCACCTCGTACTCGCCCGGCGGGTGCGCTAAACGTACTTGCCGCGCTGCTCGAATCGCGCACCGGCCAGCAGATCGCGGCCAATCGCGAATGGCGGATCGAAACCGCGCTCAAGCCGCTGATGCGCGAGCGCGGACATGACACGCTCGACCAGCTTGTCGGTGAAGTGCTGGGCTCGCCCGGCGTTGGCGACCTGGTGGTCGATGCGCTGCTCAACCAGGAAAGCTCCTTCTTTCGTGACGCGGCGGTGCTCGACATGGTCGCCGACGCGGTCGACGCGATGCGGGCGGAGGGTCTGACCCGCCGCGTACGAATCTGGTCCGCCGGCTGCTCGCTTGGCCAGGAGCCGCTGTCGCTGGCGATGCTGTTCTCCGAGCGCGACGATGCTTCAGGGGCATTGTCGCCCGAGATCGTCGCCACAGATGTTTCGGAATCCGCGCTCACCCGGGCGCGGGCCGGCCGCTATTCTCAGTTCGAGATCCAGCGCGGCCTGCCGATCCGTCGGATGATGCAATGGTTCGATACGGCGGGCGGCGACTGGGTCGCCAAGCCCGAGTTGGTCCGGCGCATTTCATTCCGCAAGCTCAACCTGGTCGCCGATCCGCTGCCGATCGGGCGGTTCGACGTGATCCTGTGCCGCAACGTGCTGCTCTATCTGTCGGCGTCGCTCCGCACGCGGGTGTTCGACCGGCTGGCGGAAGTGGCGCGACCGGGGGCGTTGCTGGTGCTTGGCGCGGGCGAGACGGTGATCGGCCAGACCGACTCGTTCCGCCCGAGCGCGCGGTATCGCGGCCTGTACGAGGCGACCGGCGCCGTTCCGTGCGAGCGGGCCGCGACAGGCTGATCGGCGGTTTACATTCGCCGGATCAGGCCGCAATCGGCGGCGATGGGACAGGCGATATCCACCGAGCGGCAGGGCAGGGGCTTCGACGCGCGCGACCTGATGGTGGTGGCGGCGATGAACGTTCTTTGGGGCTTCAACATCATCGCCGTGAAGATGGCGGTGAGCGCGATCGCGCCGCTGACGGCCGGCTTCCTGCGGCAAGGTATCGTGCTGGTCGTGTGTATCGGCTCGCTCCGCATCATTCCCGGCCGCATGCGGGCGCTGACGCTGCTCGGCATACTGTCCGGCGGCGCCTTCTATGTCGCGACCAACCTGTCGCTGGCGATCACCCATAATGTGGGGGCGCTGGCGATCGCGGGGCAACTGGGCGTGCCCTTTTCGCTGCTGCTGGCGATCGTCGTCTTCCACGAGCGGATTCACCTGCCGAGAATGGCGGGCATCGCCCTTTCCGTCGCTGGCGTCGGGCTGCTGGTGTTCGATCCGACCGTGATCGACGAGATACCGGGACTTGCGCTGACCGCGCTGGCCAGCTTCATCTGGGCGATCTGCTCGCTGATCCAGCGCAATCTGGTCGGGGTGCCGGTGCTGACCATCTATGCCTGGATCGGGCTATGGGGTTCCATCATCCTCGGCTCGATCGCGCTCGTGGTCGAAACCGACGCGATGTGGTCGATTCCCCATATCCCGCTGAAAACGTTCGGCTGGGTCGTGTTTTCGGCGATCGGCTCGACCATATTGGGTCAGGGGGCGATGTCCTGGCTGTTGCAACGCCATCCGATCAGCACGGTGACGCCGCTGACCCTGGCCGCGCCGGTGATCGCAGTCTTCGCTACCGGCTGGTATTTCGATACGCCACCGACGATGCTTATGCTGACCGGGGGTGCTATCGCGATGATCGGTGTCGCGATCGTCACCATCAGGACCGCGCGCGCAGGGGATACACCATGACGATCATCGAAACGCCCTCGCCCAATTTCGACGAACGCTCGCTGGGGATCTCGATGATCGTCCTGCATTATACGGGCATGAAGGACGCCCAGTCGGCGATCGACCGGCTGCGCGACCCGGAAGCGAAGGTGTCGGCGCATTATCTGGTCGCCGAGGACGGCACGGTCCTGCGCATGGTGGCCGAGGACAAGCGCGCCTGGCATGCGGGCAAATCGCGCTGGCGGGGCATCGAGGACGTCAACAGCGCGAGCATCGGCATCGAGATCGTCAATCCTGGGCATGAGCTCGGCTATCCGCCGTTTCCGGAGCAGCAGATCGACGCGCTGATCCCGCTGGTCGCGACGATCAAGGAGCGTCATGGCATTACGCGCGGCAATGTCGTGGGCCATTCGGACATCGCGCCGATGCGCAAGCAGGATCCGGGCGAGCTCTTCCCATGGAACCGCCTAGCCAAGCTGCGCCTCGCACTGCCGCGTCCGACCAGGAACCTGATGGACCCGATGTGGACCGATGCGGGCTTCCTGATCGCGCTCGAGCGGTTCGGTTATGACGTGTCGGACAAGCTGGCGGCGGTGGTGGCGTTCCAGCGGCGCTTCCGGCCGGAGCTGCTCGATGGCGAGATCGACGGCGAGTGCCGGTCGATCCTTTTGGCGCTGTTGTTGCCAAAGCCCGCCGGAGACGACTAAGGCGTCCCTGCCAGAGGGTCGGGCGGCCGCGTCACGTGCGAACGTGCCGAGGAAAGTCCGGGCTCCGCGAAACGACGGTGCCGGGTAACGCCCGGCGGGGGCGACCCCAGGGAAAGTGCCACAGAGAGCAGACGGCGAAGGCTTCGGCCCCGCCACGGTGAAAGGGTGCGGCAAGAGCGCACCGCGCGACTGGTAACAGGAGCGGCACGGCAAACCCCACCGGGAGCAAGACCGAATAGGGGCGGCATATGGGCTTCGTTTCAGCTCGTCGCCCGGGTTGGTTGCTTGAGCCCGCATGCGAATGCGGGCCTAGAGGAATGGTCGCCTATCCCTGAAAGGGGTGGACAGAACCCGGCTTACAGACCCTCTGGCATTTTCCCCCTCGCACTTTCATCGCCCTGTCGCAAAAGCGTCATGGCAATCACGTCCTCAGATGCTTAAGTGGCTCGTTATGGCGCGTTCCTCCTCCCGATCGGTCGACTGGGGCTTTCCCCGCTGGCGCGGCTATGGTTCCGGCCAGGAGGCGACGACGGTACGGCTGTGCGACCGGCACGGCTGCGACGCGCCGGGTAATTGCCCCGCGCCCAAATCGCCGAACAGCCCGGAACGCTGGTATTTTTGCCAGGATCACGCCGCAGAATATAATCGCGGCTGGAATTATTTCGAAGGCCTGACCGCCGAGGAAGCGGCGAGGCGCGAGGCGGAGGAGACCCGCACTTCGAACGGCTATGCCGAATCGAAGCACCATGGCTGGGCAGGCCCCGGCGACGGCAGCCGCTCGCGCGACGAGATGCGGGCGCTGGAAGTGCTCGAACTCGACCCCGACGCCGATTTCGACGCGGTGCGCACGGCGTGGCGCCGGATGGCCAAATCCAATCATCCTGATGTCCGCCCCGGCGACAAGGAGGCCGCGACGCGATTCCAGGCAATCCAGGCCGCCTATGAGGTGCTGCGTACCGCCGAGGATGCCCGGCAATGGAAACCCGCCGTTTGAAATCCGTCCGCTCGGACTGGTCGAGCACGCTGCTGGTCTGCAAGAAATGTTCGAAGAAGCTTGATGGCGGCTTCGGCCCCAAAGGCCGGACGCCGCTCGCCAAGGCGCTGCGCAAGCAACTAGGCCTCAAAAAGGGTCGCAAGGGCAAGGCGGGCATCGTAGAGGTCAAATGCCTGGGGATATGCCCGCGCGGCGCGGTGACCGTCGTGAACGGCGGTGCTCCGGGTGAATGGCTGCTGGTGAAGGCAGGCGCCGATTTGACCGACGTTGCCGAGGGGCTTGGGCTGCCCGGCGCGGGTCAACTGGTAGCGTAGCGCGCCGCGGTCTCACGAATCAGGGCGATCATGTTGGGAATGCCCTGGGTTCGGTTCGAGCTGAGCTGGTTCTTCAGATCGAACGGCGCAAGCGCTCCTTCGATATCGACGCCGAGGATCGCGGCGGGAGGCTGATCCTGCACCGTCAGCAGGACCAGGGCGATGATGCCCTTGGTAATCGCTGCATTGGAATCGGCAAGGAAGTGGAGCCTGCCATCGTCAAGCACGGTGGGATAGACCCATACCGATGCCGAGCAGCCGCGGACCAGGGTCGTATCCGTCTTCAGCGCCTCCGGCATGGACTCAAGTTCCTTGCCCAGATCGATCAGCAGGCGGTAGCGGTCGTCTGCGTCGAGGAAGCTATATTCGTCTTGGAGGTCGGTCAGGCTCTGCATGGGGCGGCGCTACGGCCTGTGTCGGCCAAAATCAAACCGGGAACTCTTCCGCTCCCCGGCGAAGGCCGGGGTACTGTTAGGAAACGGAAGGAAACGGGTAGTACCGTCAGTTACGAGCGGCTCGCAACTGGACCCCGGCCTTCGCCGGGGAGCGGCAGGGACAAATGCGTGAAGCTCAAGGTCGCTACGGAGCTCGACGGAGCTGCAGGTTCAGAGATCCACCCCGGCGGCGATCGCTTCGAGCTTGCGGATGCGTTCCTTCAGGTCGGCGATCTCGATCCGGGCGCTGGCGTTGGGCACGGCCGGGCCGGCATGCATGTCACCCTGGACGGTCAGTTCCTGGTGCTTGAGGGTGAGCCAGCCGCGCCAGCCGGTAAGGGCCGCGTAGGTCAGCATGCCGAGGCCGGCGAGCGATGCCATGGCGATGGTGATGTAGAAGTTCGGATCGGTCATGATCCCTGCTCCTTCGGTCAAGTGCGGTCGCGCAGCTTCTCGATCTCGCGATCGAGGCGTGCGCCGCTGGTGTCGTTTTCGGTGGCGAGCCGTTCGAGGACTGCAAGGCGGTCCTTCATGGCCCGGAGTTCTTCGCGCAGGCGCTGATTCTCTGCCTGGGCGGCGTCATCGTCGCGCAAGCTGAACTCATTGCCCTTGCGGTCGCGACCGACGCCGTAGCGTGCCTGGAGTACCCTGCCGATCGTGACCACGACGACGATGATGGCAACCATTTCAAAGGGGTTCATGTCCCAAATCCCTAATTTCTTAAAATCGTTTCTTCAGAGTGCCTTGCCGGCTTCGCGCTCGAGGCGGCGGCGGGGAGCGTCGACCCTCTCGCAGAGGTAGACGGCGACACCGGCGATGGCGGCCATCACGGCCAGGAAGATGATCATCGTGATATCCTTCGTTCCAAATTCTGTCGTTCAGTTGAGCGGCGGCCGATCGCGGAGCTGCTCGATCTCGGCGGCGACATCGATGCCGCGGTCGGTGACGATGCGTTCCAGGACACGGACCCGTTGTTCGAGGCGTTCGGTCTGGGCCGCATATTGTGCGGCCTTCTCGGCGGCCTGGGCATTGAGCGCCTGAGCCATTTTTTCCTTATGCTTCAGGCTATTATCGTGAGCCGCGTAGATCAGTCCGCCGATGACGGGGATCCCGACGACCACCACTGCCAGCATGAAAATCGTGAAACCGTTCATCGTTTCGCTCCTCTAGTTCCGATCGCGAAGGGCTTCGATCTCCCGGGCGGTACGCTCGGCGGGATCGGTTGCGATGCGTTCGAGAACCGCGATCCGCTCCTCAAGGCGGGAAACCTGCCCGACCAGTCTTTCGTTCTCGGCCGTGAGCAGCTCTGCCTTCCGGTTGAAGGTCAGGTCACCGTCCCGGCTGATCAGCTGGCCCTTCTTGTCGCTAAGCGGGTAGCCGTGCTTTGCGCGGACCCAGGTGGTGAAAGCCCAACTGGCGGGGCCGATCGTGATCGCCGCGACGGGGACGAGGATGCCGAGACTGTTCATTGCGGGTACTCCCTGTTCGACGCGGCGTCTCAGCGCAGGCTGTCGATTTCGTCGGCGAGGCGGCTGTTGCGGCTGGTGTACATCATCTCGATGTCGGCAAGCCGGCGGTCGATGTCGCGGAACTTGGAGCGGACCTCTGCGGTCGAACGCTTCGGGTTCGAGCGGACACCCTGCCAGAACTTCGCGTCCTCGGGGGTCTCGTACAGGCCGTAGGGCTTTGCTTCGGCCATCCAGGCGACCACCCAATAGGCGATCAGCGTCCAGGGGAAGCCACCGGCGACGGTGAGCAGCACGGCGCCGACGCGGACCCAGGTTACATCGACCCCGGTGTAATCGGCGATCCCGGAGCAGACGCCGAGCCATTTGCGGTTCTGCTTGTCGAGATAGAATTTGGTGCGACTTGCGGACATCTCAGTTGCTCCTGGGAAGGTCGTTGCTGGTCGAAGGCGTCGTCATGCCGGGGCGCCAATCGGGATGGTCGGCGGCGACGATGCGCTCCACGGTATTCAGGCGGTCTTCGAGCCGGCGGGCGAGATAGTGAAGCTCGTCGAGCAGGTTCTCGTCCTCGGTGGTGATCTTCGGGGCCTGCTTCCACTTGGTGATGTAGTGGAGGATGACCCAGGGCATCCCGATGAAGATCGACGTGATGGCCAGGGCCGGGATGAAGTCTTCCATGTCAGCCGTCCTTGCCGGCGGCACGCGCCTTCATCGCGGCGAGCTCGGCCTCGACCTTCTCGTTCGACTTGAGCTCGGCGATCTCCTCTTCGAGGCTCTTCACGACGCCCATGCCGGCGACTTCGGCGCGGCCCTCGGCCATGTCCACACGGCGCTCCATGATCTCGAAGCGCGAGAAGGCGTCCTGCATCTTCGGGCCGGCATACATCTCGCGCAGCTTGTAGCGGTTCTGCGCACTTTCGAGCCGGGTGACGATCGAGTTCTGACGGGTGCGGGCTTCACGCAGCTTGGTCTGCAACTTGTTGATGTCCTCTTCCGACGCGCGGAGCGCCTCGTCGAGCACCGCAATCTCGCTGCCGAGCTGGACTGCCATGTCGGCTGCCTTCTGCTTCTCGACCAGGGCTGCCTTGGCCAGGTCCTCGCGGCCCTTGGACAGTGCCAGCTCGGCCTTTTCGGTCCAGCTTTCCTGCAGCGTCTCGAGCTTCGTGATGTGGCGGCGCATCTCCTTCTGGTCGGCGATGGTGCGCGCGGCAGAGGCGCGGACCTCGACCAGGGTCTCCTCCATCTCGAGGATGATCATGCGGATCATCTTGGCGGGGTCTTCCGCCTTGTCGAGCAGGTCGGTGAAGTTGGCGGCGATGATGTCGCGGGTTCGGGAGAAAATGCCCATCTCGAAAACTCTCCTAAAAGGTACGCAGGATACTGGGTGAAGGGGTTGAAGGGCTGCCGGGGCGAGCAAGGGATGGCCGCCCCGGCAGGCGCCGCCTGATCAGGCGGCGGTCTGGGTGTAGAGAGCCGCCGGAGCGGCCTGGGCCGGCGCAACGGCGCCGAGCAGGAAGGTGGAGCCCAGCACGATCGCACAAGCGATGGCTGCGACGGTGTGGCGGATGTCGCCGGCTTTGTAGTTGTTGTTCATTGTTTTCGTCCCTGTAACTGGTTGTTCGTGGCGCCCCGTGGGGCGGATGCCTGACGTATTGCAGGGAGCGTGCCAGTTTCGAAAAAGGCTGTTTTCCGCCATTTTTTGCTGAACGGCCCATGAATGGCGACAAAATATCTTGCCAAGCCTTGGGAATTTACGCCAAGCCTTGGGGATGGATCGCACCACCCAGGTCATCGGACAATCGAACGTTTTCCTCGAGACGCTGGAGCGCGCCAGCCGCGCCGCCGCGCTCGACCGCCCGGTGCTCGTAATCGGAGAGCGCGGCACCGGCAAGGAACTGGTGGCAGAGCGCCTGCACCGTCTCAGCCCGCGCTGGGACCAGCCTCTGGTGGTGATGAACTGCGCCGCCTTGCCCGAGACACTGATCGAGGCCGAGCTGTTCGGGCATGAAGCCGGCGCCTTCACCGGCGCGACCAAGTCGCGGGTCGGGCGCTTCGAGGAGGCGCACCGCGGAACCCTGTTCCTCGACGAGCTCGGCACCCTGTCGATGGGCGCACAGGAACGGTTGCTGCGGGCAGTGGAATATGGCGAGATCACACGGATCGGATCGTCGCGCCCTTTGCAGGTCGATGTGCGCATCGTGGCTGCGACCAACGAGAATCTGCCCGACAAGGTCTCGCGGCACCAGTTCCGCGCCGATCTGCTCGACCGGCTGTCGTTCGAAGTGGTGACCCTGCCGCCGCTGCGCGCGCGGCCGGGCGACGTGCTGGTGCTGGCCGAGCATTTCGGGCGGCGCATGGCATCTGAGATGGGGTTCGACGACTGGCCCGGCTTTGGCGAGAATGCCATGGCGGCGCTGGTCGATTATCAATGGCCGGGCAATGTGCGCGAGCTGCGCAATGTAGTCGAACGCGCCGTGTACCGGTGGGAGGACGCGGGTCCGATCGACTCGATCGAGTTCGACCCGTTCCATTCGCCCTATCGCCCCGCACCGGCCGGTGCGCCTGCCTCGGTCGTTCCATCAGCGATGCCGGTCGCTGAACCGCCGGTTGTCGCCGTGTCTGCCGATGAGGAGGAAGGCGAGGGGCCGCTCGACTTCAAGACCCGCATCGCCCGGTTCGAGCGCGACCTGCTCACCAAGGCGCTGGCCGAGCATCGTTTCAACCAGAGGGCTACGGCCGAGGCGCTTGGGCTGACGTACGACCAGCTTCGTCATGCGTTGAAACGCCATGGTCTTATTTCAGCCGGCGCCTGACGGAATCGGTTGCGTAACGAGGCCTTCGGACCCATTTCACCCGCTCGGCGTTGCGTCAGTGACCCGCGTATTTCCTAGGAGGATGACTCATGGCTTTCGAACTGCCCCCACTTCCCTACGCCTATGACGCGCTGGAGCCGACCATCAACGAAGAGACGATGAAGTTCCATCACGACAAGCATCACAAGGCCTATACCGACAAGCTCAACGAGGGCGTCGAGAAGGATCCTTCGCTGGCCGGCAAGACGATCGAGGAGATCCTGGCGGTCATCTCGACCCAGCCGCCGCTTGTCCGCAACAATGGCGGTGGTTTCTGGAACCATGATTTCTTCTGGAAGATCATGACTCCGGGCGGCGGCACGCCGTCGGGCAAGCTGGCCGAGGCGATCGCTGCCTATGGCGGGCTCGACAAGCTCAAGGAAGATTTCAACGGCAAGGGCGCCGGGCAGTTCGGTTCGGGCTGGGCCTGGGTCATCACCGACGCGGACGGCAAGCTGTCGATCACCAGCACGCCGAACCAGGACAATCCGCTGATGGACGACGTCGCCGTCAAGGGCACGCCGATCCTGGGTAACGACGTGTGGGAGCACGCCTATTACCTGACCTATCGCAACGATCGTCCGGGCTATCTGAAGGCTTGGTGGGACGTCGTGAACTGGGACGAGGCCGGGCGGATCTACGACAGCGTCGTAGGCTGATCCTCGGAATTCCTCCCCTGAGCTTGCTCAGGGGAGGATTTTTTAGCCTTCCGGCGGGATCGGCGGTTCCTGGCCTGTATTCAGGCCATGCTTCATCAGCATCGGCACATTGGCGATGGCGAAGATCATCGTCAGCGGGATCGCGCCCCAGAGCTTGAAGGCGACCCAGGTGTCGGTAGTCGTATTGCGCCAAACCGCTTCGTTCAGCACCGCCATGAATATGAAGAAGATCGCCCAGTTGATCGTCAGCTTGCGCCAGCCGGTCTCGGTGAGGCCGGGATAGGCTGCCTCGAGCAGCGATTGCAGCAATGGGCGGCCGGTCGCGAGACCGAAGGCGAGGATCGCCGCGAAGCTCGAATAGACGAAGGTCGGCTTGATCTTGATGAAGGTCTCGTCGTGGAAATAGAGCGTCAGGCCGCCGAACACGAGCACCAGCGTTCCCGTCATCCACAGCATCGGCGAGATGCGGCCGGTCTTCCACCGCGACACGATCATCGCGATCACACTCGCGATCATGAACGCGACGGTTGCCGCGAGCAGGCGGGCGATTTGTGGTCCGCTGCTCATGAAATTCACGAGGAAGAACACTGCGAGCGGCGCGATGTCGATCGCGAGCCGGAGGCCCGGATTGATCGGGGGATGCTTCGGGTTACTTGCCATTGCGGATCCCTTCCACGCCCGCGATGATCCGCGCAACCTCGTTCGGATCGAACGGGCGAAGATCGCCCATGCCCTCGCCGACGCCGATGGCGTGGATCGGCAGGCCATATCTCTCCGCCGCCGCAACCAGCACGCCGCCGCGCGCGGTGCCGTCGAGCTTGGTCATGATCAGGCCGGTGACCCCGGCGAATTCCTTGAACACCTCGATCTGGTTGAGCGCGTTTTGGCCGGTGGTCGCGTCCAGCACCAAGAGGATATCGTGCGGCGATTCCGGGTTGATGCGGCCAAGCACGCGTCGGATCTTGGACAGTTCGTCCATCAGTTCGCGCTTGTTCTGCAGGCGGCCCGCGGTGTCGACGATCAGCGCGTCGATACCGGTGGCAGTCGCCTGCTTGACCGCCTCATAGACGATGCCGGCGGCGTCGCCGCCCTCGGCGCCGGAGACGATCGGCACGCCGACCCGGCCCGCCCAGGTGGCGAGCTGGCCGATCGCGGCGGCGCGGAACGTGTCGCCGGCGGCGAGCATCACGCCATAATCCTGCTCGGTGAGGTAGTGCGCCAGTTTGGCGATGGTGGTGGTCTTGCCCGAGCCGTTGACGCCGATGACGAGGATCACCTGAGGGCGGGGAAAGGCCTCGATCTCGAGCGGTTTCGCGACCTTGGCCAGGACCTTCTCGATCTCCTCGGCGACGACCAGGCGGATGCCGAGCTCCTCCATGTTCCGCTCGAACCTGCCCTCGGCAAGGCGGGCGCGGATCCGGGCAGAGGTTTCGGGGCCGAGATCCGAGGCGATCAGTGCTTCCTCGATCTCGTCGAGCGTCTCGTCGTCGAGACGCGCGGTGCCGAGCCCGGCGAGATTGCCGAGCAGGCGGTCAGAAGTGCGCTTGAAGCCGCCGAGCAGTTTGTCGTGCCAGCTTGGAGTGGTGCTCATTCAGGGGTTCCGGTGAGAGAAATGGCGCTGGCGCCGGTGATGAGGATTGGTTGAATCGAGCCCACTAGTTCCGTTCGTGCTGAGCCCAAAGGATTGCTCGCCTCTGCCGCAGGGGCAGGGAAGGGAAAGCGTACTTCGGCGAAGGCCGGGGCGTGCCCACGATCGCCTGGACGCTCGACCAGCACCGGCTGGACGGTGCCGACGAGGCTCTTCAACCAGATTTCGCGTCGTGCGGCGCCGGTCTCCCGAAGCATCCGGGCGCGGCGCTTGCGCACCTCCGGCTCGACCTGGGGCATGCGTGCCGCGGGCGTGCCTTCGCGCGGCGAATAGGGGAAGATGTGCGGGTGGACGATGTCGCAATCGCCGATCAGCGCGAGAGTGTTGCCGAACATCGCCTCGGTTTCGGTCGGGAAGCCGGCGATCAGATCGGCGCCGATCGCGATGTCGGGGCGGGCCGCCTTCAGGCGCTCGACCACCCGCATGCTTTCCGCGCGGCTGTGACGGCGCTTCATGCGCTTGAGGATCATGTCGTCGCCCGCCTGGAGCGAGAGATGGACATGCGGCATCATGCGCGGCTCGCCGGTGAGCAGGTCGAACAGCCGGTCGTCGATCTCGATCGAATCGAGCGAGGACAGGCGCAGGCGCTCCAGCTTCGGGACATGGGTGAGGATCCGTTCGACCAGCATGCCCAGCGAGGGCGTGCCGGGAAGGTCGGGACCGTAGCTGGTCAGGTCGACGCCGGTGAGGACGATTTCGCCGTGTCCGATATCGACCAGTGTTCGAATCCGGTCGATCACGCCGCCCGCCGGGACCGAGCGGCTGTTGCCGCGCCCGAACGGGATGGCGCAGAAGGTGCAGCGATGATCGCAGCCATTCTGCACCTCGACGAAGGCGCGGGCGTGCGCCGCGAAAGCGGCGGCGAGATGGGGCGCGGTCTCGCGCACTTGCATGATGTCGCCGACGATCACCTCGTCATGAGCTTCCCAAGCTTCTGATGTGAGCTTTTCGGCATTGCCGATCACCCGGTCGACCTCTGGCATGGCGGAAAAGCCCTGCGGATCGATCTGCGCCGCGCAGCCGGTCACCACGATCTGCGCGCCAGGCCGGTCGCGGCGCGCACGGCGGATCGCGCTGCGCGTCTCGCTCACGGCGCTGTTGGTGACGGCACAGCTGTTGACGACCACCAAGTCCCGCCCGCCGACAAGCGCACGGATCGTCTCGCTTTCAGCGATGTTGAGGCGGCAGCCCAGGCTGATAATGTCGGGCTCAGCCATGAAGGAGGCCGGGACGGTGGTACATGCGGGGTGATCTAGGGGCGGGTTCGGGCGAAGTCCATGACGGCGACGTGCACGATGACGCCGAAGCGGTGCTTGCCTTCTGGTTCGGCGAGGTTCCGCCGGAGAAGCGCTTTGCCAGGGACGAGGCGCTCGACCGGGAAATCGCCGATCGTTTCCGCGCGTTGCGTGATGCGGTGCTGGCGAACGGCGCGCGCGACTGGCGCGGTACACCGGACGATCTTCTCGCGGCGATCGTTCTGATCGACCAATTCTCCCGCAACATCCACCGCGGTTCGCCGGAGGCGTTTGCCGGCGACGCGCTGGCGCTGGATCTGACGCGCGAGGCGATCGAGAGGGGATGGGACGAGCGGGTCGATCAGGATGAGGCGCGCGCCTTCCTCTACATGCCGTTGATGCATGCCGAGAATCGCGAGGCTCAGATGCTGAGCATCGCCTGTTTCGAGCAGCTCGGGGACGAGGAAAACCTGCGCTACGCCCGCGACCACGCGGCGGTGATCGAGCGATTTGGCCGGTTTCCCTCACGCAATCAGGTGCTTGGGCGCCAGTCGACGCCCGAGGAAGAGGCCTATCTCACCCAGCCAGACGCTGGCTGGTAGAAGAAGGGCCGTCAGCGGCGTCTTTCAGCTTTGCGGCCGGGGGCTGGAGCAGCAGGCGCTTCTCGGCGAGGAGGCGGCGGGTGTTGTTGATGCTCATCGGGCGGCCGTAAAGATAGCCCTGGCCCTTCGAGCAGCCGAGGGTGCGAAGCCGCTCCTCGATCGAGGCGTCCTCGATGCCCTCCGCGGTGATGGGAAGGTTGAGGCTGTCGCCGAGGCGGGTGATGGCGTTGACGATCGCGGCGCTTTCCGAATTGTCGTTGATCGACATGATGAAGCTTTTGTCGATCTTGATCCGGTCGAAGGGCAGGGCGCGCAGATGCGCCAGCGACGAATAGCCGGTGCCGAAATCGTCGAGGGCGAGGCGGATGCCCTGGTTCTTCAGGCTGCCGACGATCGACTGGGCGAGCGCTAGATTGTCGAACAGCGAGCTTTCGGTGATCTCGATCTCCAGCCGGTTCGCCGGGAACCCGGTTTCGGTCAGGACCTTGATGATCTTCTGCGCGAGCCAGGCATCCTTGAGCTGCCAGGGCGAGATGTTGACCGAGATCGACAGCGCGGGATCCCAGTCCTTCGCGGCCATGAAGGCCTGGCGCATGATCGACAGTGAAAGATCGGCGATCATGCCGGTCTCCTCCGCGATCGGGATGAAGATGTCGGGGCCGATCAGGCCGCGTTGCGGGTGTTCCCAGCGCGCCAGGACCTCGAAACCGCCGAGGCGGCCGGTGGTGAGATCGATCTGCTGCTCGAAATAGGGGACGATTTCTTGCCGTGGGATAGCGCCACGCAGGCCGACCTCGAGCTCGTTGCGGGCCTGGAGCTCGCGCTCCATCGACAGGTCGAACCAGGCGAAGCGGTTCCGGCCCGAATTCTTGGCCGCATACATGGCGATATCGGCCGAGCGCATCAGCGCATCGATGCTTGCGCAATCGAAGTCCGAGCGGGCGATGCCGATCGAGGCGCTGATATGGAGTTGAAGCCCCTCTGCCCTGAACGGCTGGGCGAGTCGCGAGACGAGGCGTTCGGCGATCCGCTCGACCGTGCCGGGATGGGCCGGGTCGAACAGGAAGGCGCAGGCGAATTCGTCGCCGCCGAACCGCGCGGTCAGTGAGATCGAGGGCATGGCCGCCGCGATCTCGACCGCGACCTCCCGCAGCAGGGCGTCGCCGGTCGCGTGGCCGTGCATGTCGTTGATCGTCTTGAAGTGATCGAGGTCGAGCATCATCATCGCCATGGCCTTGCCGCGACGCTGGGCACGGACAAACATCGCCGCGCCTTCCTCGCCAAGGCTGCGGCGATTGAGGAAGCCGGTCAACGGATCCTTGGCGGCAAGCTGATGCGCGCGTTCCTCCGCTGCCGCGCGAATCGAGACCTCGCGGGCAAGCTCCCGGTGGCGGCGCCAGCCGAACAGGATCAGGGCGACGTTGAGCAGCAGGGCGATGACGAGAGTCTGGTCGGTGCTTTCGCCGCCCGCGAAATAATGCTGGAGCGTCGAGGACAGCACCGAGCTGCCCGTGCCGACGAACAACAGGATCGACGCAACGGTGATCGCGCCGCTGAGTGTGTCGCGACGAGCCTGTGGCGGCTCCATTTTCGATTCGTCGCCGATTTCACCCACCATGCAGACGTGCCCCATGCTTCCCCGTGGCGATTGATCCCATAACAGCAGTGTAGATCGGGTTAAGCCCGGTGCATGCGCCGCATGATCGGGCAGCGGTTTCGCGGTGAGGTTGCCTAAGCGGGCTGGCTGCGCTAAAGACCGCCGCGATCGTTTTCCGACATGGGATTCGTGAAGAGGCTGCCCATGGGGCTACGCCGGCCGACGAGGTTTCGTCCGCCGGCGTTCTTTGCGTTTCACCATGGCGTGCCGCGATACGGAATGAAAGGTTGTTGATGTTCGAGAGCCTGAGCGACCGCCTTGGCGGTGTGTTCGATCGACTGCGTGGGCGCGGTGCGCTGACGGAGGCGGACGTGCGCGCGGCGATGCGCGAGGTGCGTGTCGCCTTGCTCGAAGCCGACGTCGCGCTGCCGGTGGCACGCGAGTTCGTCGACAAGGCGACCGAAAAGGCGATCGGCCAGAACGTCCTGCGCTCGGTGACGCCGGGCCAGCAGGTCGTGAAGATCGTGAACGATGCGCTGGTCGAGATGCTCGGCTCCGACGCGTCGGAGCTGGAACTCAACGTCACGCCGCCGGCGGTGATCATGATGGTCGGGCTTCAGGGTTCGGGCAAGACGACCACCACGGCGAAGATCGCCAAGCGCCTGACCGGGCGTGAGCGCAAGAAGGTGCTGATGGCGTCGCTCGACGTCAATCGCCCGAACGCGCAGGAGCAGCTGGCGACGCTCGGTACCCAGGCGGAGGTCGCGACCCTGCCGATCGTGCCGGGCCAGCAGCCGGTGGATATTGCCCGCCGCGCGCTGCAGGCGGCGAAGTTGCAGGGCTATGACGTCCTGATGCTCGACACCGCTGGTCGTCTGCACGTCGACCAGGCGTTGATGGACGAGATGCGCGCCGTCGCCGATGTGGCGAAGCCGGCCGAAATCCTGCTCGTCGTCGATGCGCTTACCGGCCAGGACGCGGTCAATGTCGCCAGCAGCTTCTCGGCGCAGGTGCCGCTGACCGGCGTGGTGCTGACCCGCATGGACGGCGATGCGCGTGGCGGTGCGGCATTGTCGATGCGGGCCGTCACCGGCAAGCCGATCAAGTTCGCCGGCATGGGCGAGAAGCTCGATGCGCTCGAGGCGTTCCATCCGGGCCGGGTCGCCGGCCGGATTCTCGGCATGGGCGACGTGGTCGGCCTGGTCGAGCGTGCTGCAGAGGCGATCCAGCAGGAAGACGCCGAGAAGATGGCGGCGAAGCTGGCCAAGGGCCAGTTCGACATGGACGACCTGCGCGCCCAGCTCGCGCAGATGCGCCGGATGGGCGGGCTCGGCGCGCTCGCCGGCATGATCCCCGGCATGAAGAAGGCGCAACAGGCAATGGCCTCTGGTGCGGTCGACGAGCGGATACTGCTCCGGATGGATGCGATGATCACCTCGATGACCCCCAAGGAGCGGGCCAAGCCCGAGATCATCAACGCCAAGCGCAAGATCCGCGTGGCGAAGGGCAGCGGCACGACCGTGCAGGACGTGAACAAGCTGCTGAAGATGCACCAGGAAATGTCCACCGCCATGAAGAAGATCCGCAAGATGGGCGGGTTGAAGGGCATGGCGGCGATGCTCGGCAAGGGCGGCATGGGTGGCCTGGGCAATGCCCTTGGCGGCCCGGGGCTCGGCAACATGCTGGGCGGCAACGGCCCGGTCGGCGGCCCCGGACTGCCGGGACTTGGCGGCGGCCAGGCCAATCTGCCCCCCGGCTTCGAGAATTTGATCAAGAAGAAATAACGTAATCGAAAGAAGGAAGAAGAAGTAATGGCACTCAGCATTCGTCTGTCGCGTGGCGGCTCCAAGAAGCGCCCGTATTACCGCATCGTGGTGGCGGACGCCCGTTCGCCCCGTGACGGCCGCTTCATCGAGAAGCTCGGCACCTACAACCCGCTGCTCGCCAAGGACGATGACAAGCGCATCGTGCTCGACGGCGACCGCGCCAAGCATTGGCTGAGCGTTGGTGCGCAGCCGACCGACCGCGTCGCGCGCTTCCTCGACGTCGCCGGGGTCCGTGAGCGTCCGGCACGCAACAACCCGAACAAGGGCAAGCCCGGCGAGAAGGCCACCGAGCGCGCTGAAGAGCGTGCGACCAAGCTGGCCGAGGCGGAAGAGGCGAAGACCGCAGCCGCTGCAGCCGCCGCCGAGGCAGCCGCTGCTCCCGCTCCCGAGCCTGAGCCCGTCGCCGAGGAAGCGCCCGCTCAGGACAGCAACGAGGAAGCGGAAGCAGTGATCGCCGCCGAGATCGAGGCTGCCACCGAAGAGCCGACGCCGGAAGCCGAAGCAGTTGCCGAGGCGACCGCCGAAGAGACCCCGCCGGTCGAAGCAGCAGCCGAGGAGGCTCCTGCGGCCGAGGCCAATGAATCGACTCCGGACAGCGATGCCGGCGACACCGGTGAAGCCGCCGAAGGCAAGTCGGCTCAGGCTCCGGCCGAGGGCTGATGCCTCAGGATTCCCCCGTCACGCTCGCCGTTATCATCGGCGCGCACGGCGTGACGGGGGAAATCCGTCTCAAGATCTTCGCCGAAGATTTGAAGCCCTATAAGAGCTTCAACAACGGGACGCTGACCCTGAAGTCGGTGCGCCCAGGCAGTAACGGCGCGATCGCGCGGATTGCCGAAATCAACGACCGCAACGCCGCCGAGGCGTTGCGCGGTACCGAACTGACGGTGCCGAGGTCTGCGCTGCCCCCGCTCGAAGAGGGCGAATATTATCATACCGACCTGCTTGGCCTGCCGGCCGTCTCGACGACGGACGAGGAACTCGGCCGGGTGGTCGCGATTGACGATTTCGGGGCGGGCGACGTGATCGAGATCGAGCGGCCCGATGGCAAACGTTTCATGGTGCCCATGCGTCCCGAGGCGGTGCCCGAATGGAACGAGGCGCGGATGGTGGTGTCCGCCGAGTTCGTCACCGCCTGAGCGGGCGGCGTTCGTCTAGCAGGTTGCGGATCGTCGTCGCGGCAACGCCGGCTTCGCCCATGGCGTGACTGATCTGATCCAGCCCCTTCACGACATCGCCAGCCGCGAACAGGCCAGGCACCGAGGTGCGCTGATGGTCGTCGACTTCGAGGCATCCGTCTTCGGAGGCGCGGGCTCCGGCCGCCACGGCCAGTTTCGAGCGGATTCGCGATCCCAAGGCCGGATAGATGCTGTCGAACGCCAACTCGCCGCCGGGTGTGGTCGCAACAATCACGTCACCGGCGACGCGAAGCGGTGAGCATGGCCCGTCGATATGCTTGATGCCGGCCTCGTCGAGCTTCTGCCTGCACGTTGCGTCGAGATCGTGCGCAGCGCCGGGGGCGATCAGGGTAACGTCGCGGGTAAAGCCGCGCAGGAACAACGCCTCGCGCATGCCGTGGTCGCCGGTGCCGATCACACCGACCCGCTTGTCGGTCACCTCATAGCCATCGCAGATCGGACAGTAGCGGATCAGGCCGCGCGCCAGTGCGGCGTCATGCTCGTTGCGGGGCATGTCGGGACGGTGGTTCTCCACGCCAGTCGCGAGCAACACCGCTCGTGCCTGGACGATGCGGCCTGCGTCACCGACATGGACCTCGAACCCGTCGCCGACAGGCTTGATGGCCGTCACCGCCGCCAACTCGCGCCGGGCGCCGAAGCTCTCCGCCTGGTCGAGCATAAGGGCGAGCAGATCCTTGCCGGAGATACCGCCCGGATAGCCGGCGTGGTTATGGGTACGGGGGATGAGCGCCGCACGGCTGGAGCCGCAATCGAACAGCCGGATCGCGAGGTGAAAGCGAGCGAGGTAGATCGCGGCCGTCAGCCCGGCGGGGCCGGCCCCGATGATGATGCAATCTTCCATCGTCAGTCTCAAAGGTCGGCGATAGGGATGGTTCCCGCCGGGCGGCAGAGATTGACGCTACGGGCATCTGAATGTATATACATTCGGTATATACGGAGATCGGTATGAACACCCCGCGCAAGTCGCGTACCTTCAAATCGGGCAATTCGGTTGCCCTCAGGCTACCCAAGTCGCTCGGCATCGAGGCGGGTGTCGAGATGACCGTGCGTGAGGAGAAGGGGCGGTTCATCGTCGAGCCGGTCGCGGCCGAGCCGCGCAAGATCGACCTGACCGGCATTGCCGGATCAATCCCGTGGCTGAAGCCGCTGACTTCCGAGGATCGTGAGTTCGAGGAGCGCGAGCTCGACTGGGAAGGAAAGTTGCTCAAGCGTGAGTAACGCTCGGTTTCTGCTCGATTCCAATATGTTCATCTATACGCTCCGCGATGCCGGGGGTGCGGTAGCCTTGCGCATTGGATCGATGCCGGCAGATCTTCTGGCAACCTCGAGCATCGTAATGGCCGAGGTGCTGCGCGGGATGCCCACATCTGAAAAGGAAGCGCGCGCTTCCGCGGAGCGTTTATTTGCGCTGATCCCGCCACTGCCGTTCGATCGCGTAGCGGCGGAAGTCTACGCTACCCTGCCGTTCAAGCGTGGTCGCCTCGACCGACTGATCGGGGCCCACGCACTTGCGCTTGGCCTGACGCTCGTAACCAACAACGAGCGCGATTTCGCCGATATCCCCGGCCTCAAGGTCGAGAACTGGACGCTATGACCTTTGCCGCTACCGTACTTACGCTCTACCCGGACATGTTTCCTGGGCCGTTGGGAGTGTCACTTGCCGGGCGGGCGCTGGGCGAGGGGAAGTGGACGCTCGACGCGGTCAATATCCGCGACTTTGCGGCCGACAAGCATCGCACTGTGGATGACACCCCGGCAGGCGGTGGTGCGGGCATGGTGCTGCGCGCCGACGTGCTCGCGGCGGCGATCGACAGCGTGGCGGATGATCGGCCCATCCTGGCCATGACGCCCCGCGGAGTACCCTTGACACAGGAGCGGGTGCGGGCGCTCGCAGAGGGGCCGGGCGTCACCGTTCTGTGCGGCCGGTTCGAGGGGTTCGACGAGCGCATCTTCGAAGGGCGGCGGGTCGAGCAGGTCTCGATCGGCGACTATATCCTCTCTGGTGGGGAGATGGGGGCGCTGGTGCTGCTCGACGCTTGCATTCGGCTGCTTCCCGGCGTAATGGGCGCGGCTTCAAGCGGTGTGGACGAGAGCTTCGAAACGGGGCTGCTCGAATATCCGCAATATACCCGACCTGTCGAATGGGAAGGGCGCACGATCCCCGAAGTGCTGCGATCGGGGGATCATGCGAGGATCGAGGCATGGCGAAAGCACATGGCCGAGACCGATACACGGCTAAGGCGGCCGGACCTTTGGGAGCGCCATGAGGGTGCTCGGGTCAGGTCGCCCTCTGGCGCGCGGCGACAGACGAAGGACGAATGAGATGAATCTCATCCAGACGATCGAAGCCGAGAACATTGCCAAGTTTCTCGAGAACAAGAAGATCCCCGAATTCCGCCCCGGCGACACGCTGAAGGTCGGCGTGAAGGTTGTCGAAGGCGAGCGTACCCGCGTTCAGAACTATGAAGGCGTGTGCATCGCGCGTTCGAACAAGGGCATGGGCTCCAACTTCACTGTGCGGAAGATCTCGTTCGGTGAGGGCGTCGAGCGCGTCTTCCCGCTCTATTCGCCGAACATCGATTCGATCGAGGTTGTCCGCAAGGGCGCCGTGCGTCGTGCGAAGCTCTATTATCTGCGTGGCCGGACCGGCAAGTCGGCCCGTATCGCCGAGCGCCGCGACACGCGTCCGGCCAAGACGACCGCTGCCGCCGAGTAATCGGCCAGGCGCTTTCGCCGAAGTTTCGAACGGGGCGTGGAGACGATGGTCTCCGCGCCCCGTTTCGTTTGCCAGGATGGGGGCGGGCGTCCAACAACGGCGCCGATCCGGCGCTTATTTTTTCTTCCGCTGTTATGTTGGATTATGCAGTAGAATCGTGCTGCGTTTCCAAGGGCTTGGGACGGGTTTCCCTGTTAGGCGATAACAGCGGAAAAGACGACGGAATGGCGCCGATGTTTCCGCTGCTCCTGGCGAAAAACCGTCCAACATCATCGACCATGGGAAAGAGCCTGGCGGGGTATCGCAAACACCCCGGCCGCCCCGCGCTCTCACGATACCTCCGGCGGTTGAATCGATCCGGTCAGGCTGCCAGCCAGTCGCCGAACGCGGCACGGGCGCGGTCGGTGTACATCTTCTTGCGATCGGCCTTTTTGGTGCGGCCCGGGATCGGCGGCATCAGCCCGAAATTGACGTTCATCGGCTGATAGGTCTCGGCGACCGCGGCGCCGGTGATGTGGTGCAGCAACGCGCCGAAGGCAGTCTCGACCGGTGGCGGCGCGAGCGTGTGGCCGCCGAGCTCCGCGGCGGCGAAGCGGCCGGCGAGCAGGCCGATCGCGGCGCTCTCGATATAGCCCTCGCACCCGGTGATCTGGCCGGCGAAACGGATGTTCGGCCTGTTCTTCAGTCGGAGCGTTGGATCGAGCAACTCCGGCGAGCGGATGAAGGTGTTGCGATGCAGGCCGCCGAGCCGCGCGAACTCGGCATTCTCCAGGCCGGGAATGGTGCGGAACAGGCGAACCTGCTCGGCATGCTTCAGCTTGGTCTGGAAACCGACGATGTTCCACAGCGTGCCCTGGGCATTGTCCTGGCGGAGTTGCACCACGGCATGGGGCCAGCGGCCGGTGCGGGGATCGTCAAGGCCGACCGGCTTCATCGGGCCGAAGCGCAAGGTGTCGAAACCGCGCTCCGCCATCACCTCGATCGGCATGCAGCCCTCGAAATAGGGTGTGTCCTTCTCCCATTCCTTGAAGTCGGTCTTGTCGCCCGCGATCAATCCGGCGTGAAACGCGGCGTACTGGTCCTTGTCCATCGCACAGTTGATGTAGTCCTTGCCCTCGCCCTTGTTCCAGCGCGACTGGAACCAGGCGGTGTCCATGTCGATGGACTCGAAATGGACGATGGGCGCGATGGCATCGAAGAAAGCGAGCGAGTCGGCGCCGGTGGCAGCGCCGATGCTCGAGGCGAGGCCGGCGGCGGTGAGGGGGCCGGTGGCGATGATGGCGAGGCCGTCGTCCGGCAGAGTATCGACCCGCTCGCGCACCACGGTGATGTTGGGATGGGCCGTGATGGCAGCGGTCACGCCGGCCGAAAAGCCGTCGCGATCGACCGCGAGCGCAGAGCCTGCGGGCACCTTGTGGATATCGCCCTCGCGCATGATCAGCGAGCCGAGTGCGCGCATCTCGGCATGGAGCAGGCCGACCGCGTTGCTCACGGCGTCGTCCGAGCGGAAGCTGTTCGAGCAGACCAGTTCGGCCAGGCCGTCGGTATGGTGGGCCGGCGTCATTTCGCCCGAGCCGCGCATTTCGGAAAGCTTCACCTTGTAGCCAGCCTCGGCGAGCTGCCACGCGGCCTCGGATCCGGCGAGGCCGCCGCCGATGATATGGACGTCATGAGTCATGCGCGGGCAGATAGCAGCGTGCCCGGCGAACGGCCAGCGGGGCTAATCGTCCTCGGCCCACGCGGTCATGTGCCAGCAGACCAGGGCGCAGATCATTCCGGGGATCGTGAAGGCGAGGATCCACGGAAGCGGATCTCCTTCCGACTCGCCGAATAGAAGGGCCACGAAGGGTATCGACACCAATGTGCCAAGCCCGGCTCCGGCAGCACCCCAGACGATCGGCGAACGCGAGTCCGGCGCGTGATGGCCCAGCCATGACATTACCGTTGCACCGAAGAAGACGGGAAGACCCGCGAAGACGAAGCCTAGCGGAGCCGAGGCGACCAGCAGAAGAATGGCGACAGCGATGTGGAGCATGCAGAGGCGATGAAGCCCTTCCGGATACCGGATCACGACACCAATGATGATGGACAGTAAAACCAACGGCACGGCCAGCAATGAGGCCACGATGGTGCCGGCGAGGATCGATGAAGTGCTGCGCATGAGGTTTCGCTAACACCGACTTTGCAATGGTCCGATAGCGACGAGCGATCTGCACGGTAAACTCATGAGAAGCGCATTGAACCTTCATGGCCGAGCTTGTCAGTGAGAGGCGGCCTCTTTCGGACGAAGAGAGAAGCGGGGCTTCGACAAGCTCAGCCCGAACGGGGTAGCTTGCTCAATCGACTGTGGCAAAGGCCGGGCTGGGGCTCGGCTGAACGGTGAAGTTCGCGGCGATCAACGGGCCGATGACGCTCTCGAAATGCGCGCGCTGTGCTGAGGAAGGTCCTCCGCGAACCGGCCCTGTTGCCATCCCAGCAACCAGCCGAACTGCGAGGGCTCTCCGCGAGGCGCTACTGGCGCTTGAAAGGTCTGGACTGGTCAGCCATCTGCTGCGCTTCTCAACCTTGGAGTTTAGGACAACAGGATGACGACGATCACCGAAGCCGCGCCTGAAACCCGTTCGTTCGAAGCCGATGTCGCCAAGCTGCTGCATCTTATGGTGCATTCGGTCTATTCGGACAAAGATGTCTTCCTGCGCGAACTGATTTCGAATGCCGCCGACGCTTGCGAGAAACTGCGCTACGAGGGGCTGAGCGATCCACATCTGCTCGGCGAGGACGGACAGCCTCGGATCACCGTGACTCTCGACTCTGACCATCGACGCCTGACGATCGAGGATAATGGCATCGGCATGAGCGAGGCCGAGCTTGCCGATGCGCTGGGCACGATCGCCCGGTCGGGAACCAAGGCGTTCATGGACAGGATCGCCGGTGCCAGGGATGCGGAAGGCAGTCACCTTATCGGCCAGTTCGGCGTCGGCTTCTATTCGGCCTTCATGGTCGCGGATCAGGTCGAGGTCATCTCGCGACGCACCGGCGCCGATACGGCCGCGTCCTGGTCGTCCGATGGCCTCGGCACCTACACGATCCAGCCGGTCGATATCGCCGATGCGCCGGCGCGCGGCACCCGCGTGCTGCTGCACCTGAAAGAGGATGCGGCGAGCTATACCGAGAGCTTCACGGTCGAGCGCACCATCAAGATTCAGTCGGGCCATGTGCCGGTGCCGATCTTCCTGAAGGATGCGCCCGACGGCGAGCCGAAGCAGATTGCCGACGGCGCGGCGTTGTGGACCAAGCCCAAGTCCGAGATCACCGCTGAGGAATATAAGGATTTCTACCGCAGCGCCGCTGGGCAGTTCGACGAGCCGGCGCTGACGCTGCATTACCGCGCCGAGGGCCTGCACGAATATAGCGTGCTTGCATTCGTGCCCGAGACCAAGCCGTTCGACCTGTTCGATCCCGATCGCGCGGGCCGCATGAAGCTCTACGTACGCCGGGTGTTCATCACCGATGAGGCGCAGATTCTGCCGCGCTATTTGCGTTTCGTGCGGGGGCTGGTCGATTCGAATGATCTGCCGCTCAACGTTTCGCGCGAGATGATCCAGGAAAGCCCGGTCCTGGCTGCGATCCATAAAGCCATATCGAACCGCATCCTGTCGGAACTTGACAAGCTCGCGACGAGCGACACGGAGCGCTACCTCAAGATCTGGGACAATTTCGGCCCGGTTCTGAAGGAAGGTCTCTACGAGGATTACGCGCGGCGTGAGACATTGCTCGACCTCGCACGCTTCAAGTCGACCACTTCGGGCGGCGCATGGCGCTCGCTCAAGGACTATGTCGCGGGCCTCAAGGACAATCAGACCGCGATCTATTATGCGACCGGCACCGATCTCGACCGCCTCGCCACCTCCCCGCAGCTGGAAGGCTTCCGCGCGCGTGGGATCGACGTGCTGCTGCTCGCCGATCAGGTCGACAGCTTCTGGGTCACATCCGGCGTCGATTATGAAGGCAAGCCGTTCAAGTCGGTCACGCAAGGACTGGCCGATCTCGGCCTGATCCCGCTCGCGGACGGCGAGCAGCCGGCGACGGCCGCCTCGGACGCGGTCAACGGCTTCATCGCGTTCGTGAAGGAGACGCTGGGCGATGCCGTGTCGGACGTGCGCGCGTCCGATCGCCTGACGAAGAGTGCCGTGTGCCTCGTAGCGCCGGATCACGGTATGGATCGACAGCTCGAAAAGCTGCTTGCGGGCGCCGGGCGCCTCGACACCACCGTAAAGCCGGTGCTGGAGATCAATCCACATCATAAGCTCGTCGAAAAACTGAGCGTGGTCGGCAGCAACGACGAAGTCATCCGTGCGGACGCGGCGCATCTTCTCTTTGACGAGGCGCGGATCGCGGACGGCGAACTGCCTGTCGATCCTCGCGCCTTCTCGGCTCGGCTGATGCGCTTGCTGGAGCGTGGAACAGGCTGACACAGACATCTGCGGGGCGGCGAAGGCTTCTCGACTTCGTCGCCTCGCTGAGCTGTCCGGGCGCAAAGGCTGGGGGCGATCCACTTTGGAGGCGCGGCCGTTTCGGCGGGGCGTGTGAGCACTCTACACGCGGCATCGGCCGTGTCCGAAACTGGTCCCGCCTCAACCCGGCACACAGGACGGGCCGCAGGTCAGTCCGTCGACTGGCGTTATCGCGGCGATGAACTCGGTGGCGCGGACAGGGCCGCAATTGCGAGCGGCGATCGAGACGATCCGGCATATCCGGTCCGCTGAGAGAGCGACATGGTCCGCCATTGCCCGGCTGCTGAGCGCGGCTATTTGCCGGCATCCAACGTGCCCGCTTTTGCCGCGATCGGCCTGGCTGTCGGATAGAACTGGACGAAGGTCGTCTCGACGGCTCCGTGCTGCTGGTGGCACGCATAGCAGCTCGATGAGGGGGGAAGCGCTTTCGCGGGCCGCTCGCCAGTGACTTCAAAAAAACCCCAGCCGGTGGGAAAGCGCTTGGCGTCGCGTATGTGAAGCTCGAGATAGGCGCGCTCCTCGGTCTGGAACTGCCCCGTACGGTTAATTGACCCGTTGGTCGCGCCGCGGCGCCCTTCCTTCACGAAGATCGTCCCCTGCGGCCAGCGTCCGGTCGCCTTGAAAACCCGCCAGGAGGCCGGATCGACGAAGACATTGTCGAACGTATCGTGCCCGGCGATCGGCTCGTCGCCATAGTTCATGTTGAGGCCCGAGGTCAGGAAGATCCAGTCGCGATAGTTGGCGGGGACGATGATATCGCCGGCGGCGTTGTAGCGGGTCGCGCCGCCGGCGTTCGCGACGCTGACTAACAGCAGCGGCGACAGCAGCTTGAGTGCGCGCATCATGGTCATTGTCCTGTTCCCTTGTTGGCTGGAGCACGTTCAGCACCTCGACCGGCGTGCCTGCGAAGACTGCCCGGCAGGGCGACGATGCTTGTAGACCGGTCCATCAGCCCACACCGGCCAAGCCGGGATGCCCCTGGGGCCTCGGGCCAAGACCGGCCCAGAGGAAGCGCCGGTCGGCCGCCGCGATCGGCAGGTCGTTCACGGATGCCTCGCGCCGGCGCATCAGGCCGTTGTCGGCGAACTCCCATTGCTCGTTGCCGTAGCAGCGATACCATTGCCCCTCGGTGCGGCATTCATATTGGAAGCGCACCGCGATACGGTTGTCGGTGAAAGCCCACAGGTCCTTCACCAGACGATATTCTTCCTCGCGCGTCCATTTAGCGGTGAGCAGGTCAATGATCTCTGCCCGTCCTTTCAAAATGCGGTCGCGGTTCCGCCATTCGCTGTCCACGGTGTAGGCAAGCGCCACCTGCGCCGGATCGCGGCTATTCCAGGCGTCTTCCGCCGCGCGGACTTTGAGCAATGCGGTCTCGCGGGTAAAGGGGGGCAGGGGCGGGCGAGGCAGTTCGACGGTGGTCATGATTTGTCTCCTTGGACCGCGAGCGCATCGCGCAGGGCCAGGTTTTCGCTTTCGAGTTCGGCGAGGCGCGCGCGCAATGGGGCTACCGCGGCGGCAACCTCGCTCTCGGTGAAGCGCGGCGTGATATGCTGCGGGCAGTTCCAGTCGAATGCGTCGAGATGGAGGATGAAGGCGCGCTCCGGCACGGCGCGATAGCCGGGCAAAGCGAGACGGGCGGCGAGATCGGGGTCGGCGACGAGATCGCGTTCCTCGATCCGGGCGTAGAGCTTCAGCCGCCTGCGGGCTGGATAGTCCATCAGGATCACCGCGACCCGGTCGTTCACCGCGGTATTGCCCAGGGTGATATATTGCCGGTTACCTCGGAAATCGGGAAAGACGAGTGTCTTGTCATCGGGTATTTTAATGAAGCCGGGCGGGCCGCCACGATGCTGGACATAGGGCCAGCCGGTTTCCGAGACGCTTGCCATATAGAAGCTGTCGCGCGCAGCGATGAAGGCCTGCTCTGCTTGGCCGAGGCGATCGAAGGCTCGGTTCGACCCGGCCCTGTCATACAGCCCGGCGCTGCCATGGGCGACCTGCGCCGCATGGACGCCGGGGGTGGTCGCGATGTCGAGGAAGCCATGAGGCATGATCGATTCCACATCGGGGAATGCCGTCGGCAGGCGAGGGGTCCTAGCCCGCCGACGGCGAGGGAAGTCAGGCGGCTTGCGCTGTGAGGACGACGGGGAAGTCGATGTCAGTTTCGGCGACATTGTTGATATAGTTGGTCAGCACGTTGAGCGCGACCGAGGCGACGATCTCGATCACCTGCGCTTCGCTGAAGCCAGCGAGACGGACGGCAGCGATGTCGCCGTCACTTACTTTGCCACGCGCGGCGAGAACCTGGCGGGCGAACACGACCGCGGCATCCGCCTTGGCGTCGCCCGAATGGCCGGCGCGGTTCAGTGCGATCTCGGCGTCGTCGATCTTGGCGAGGTTCAGTCCGAGATAGGTGTGCGCCGACAGACAATAGTCACAGCCATTGGCCTGAGCGACGGTGATGGCGATCCGCTCGCGCGTCCTGGCATCGAGCGTGCGGCCCAGTGCCGCATTGAGGCCGAGATAGCCTTCGAGGGCGGCGGGGCTGCCGGCGACCAGGCGGAACAGGTTGGGGACGACGCCAAGCTGTTTCTCGACTGCGTCGAGCAAGGGCTGGGCTGCAGCGAGGGCATCTTCGCGGGCAGTGATGGCGAGGCGGGACATGCAACTTTCTCCGGCCAGAGCGGCTGGATGCCGTCTGCCCATTGAAGATGTCACTTCCCAAGAACTGTGATAATCCATTGATCATACATTTCACTCATGCGGATATCGGGATAATTATGGACCGACTGGAAGAGCTGCGCACTTTCATTGCGGTCGCCGACCTGGCGAGCTTCGCCGAGGCCGCGCGCCACATGCGGATATCTCCGACTGCGGCGAGCCGCGCGGTGGCGTCGCTCGAGGCGTCGCTCGGAACAGCGCTGCTGCGCCGAACGACGCGGTCGGTCCGGTTGACCGAGGAGGGTGCCGCCTATTTGGATCGCTGCCGCGCCGCGCTGGTCGAACTCGACGATGCGGCGCTCTCGTTGCGCGGGGACGGCGCCACACCGGGCGGGACGCTCGTCGTCACCGCCCCGGTCGCTTTTGGGCGGCTGCACATTCTGCCTTTGGCGAACCGCCTGCTGCGCATGCATCCGGCCCTCAGGGTGTCATTGACGCTGATCGACCGGGTGGTGAGGCTGGTTGATGAAGGAATCGACGTGGCGGTGCGGATCGGCGACTTGTCCGACAGTTCGCTGCACGCGCTCAAAGTCGCCGAGGTGCGTCGTATTCTGGTGGCGAGCCCGGCCTATCTCGCAGCGCGGGGCGTCCCCGCGAACATCCCGTCGCTGCACGATCACGACCTGATCTCGTTCGCCGAGATCGACCGCTCTCCTGAATGGCGGTTCGGACCAACCGGCAAGCCGGCAATCCGGATCGAGCCGCGCCTCATAGTCAACACCGCCGATGCGGCGGTCGCCGCTGCCATCGACGGCATGGGAATCGCGCGGGTGCTGTCCTATCAGGCGATCGATGCGATCGGTGCCGGCACATTGGTGGCGCTGCACGATGATATCGCCCCGCCGTCTCTCCCGATTCATCTCGTCTATCAGGCGAACCGCCGGGCGTCAGTCAACGTGCGCGCGTTCGTAGAGGCCGCGCGCGCGCATTTCGACGGGATGGACCTGACTGGCCGGTCGTTTCCGGTCGGGCCAATCTCTGGAGCCGATGACGGTATTAAAGGAGGCGGGACAGGGCCCGCTCGGGAACGCCACGCTCATTGATTGAACGGGCCGAGTTGCCATCGTGACGCGCCCCCTGCGCGACGGGCGCGAGGTCGATATCGTCGGCTGCAACCGGGCAAGCGCGGACATTCTCGATCGGTTCGCCCCATACGACCAAACACCTGGTTTGAATTGGTGAGATCAATGCCGTCCCTTTCGACAGAATGGCGCCGGTTCCTGCCGTTCAGGGCGATTACGCCAAGTGATCGCAGCCAAAGGAAGCGTTGAACTGTGGCGCGGCAAATTTTGTTGCAAAACACTATTCGCATCGGATCAAGGAAAGCCTTAACGAACTGATGGCGCGCATCCTTGCCTTGTGGTGCGCAGGGAGGTCCGCGCGTGGTAAGAGCCGATATGCATGACGCGCTGGAAATGCTTGCCGAGCAGGGAGCAGGCGATCCGCGGGCCCTGGTCAACATCGCGAAGGCCATGACCGGGACTCGACCCGATCGCGCGGCGGCACTTGTCCACGATGTGCTCGCGATGGGCCCGGCTCCGTCTATTGCCCGCGAGGCAGAAACGCTGCTCAAGGAAATGGTGCCTGACTGGCATTTCGTGATCGTGCGCGATCATGCCCGTAACCAGGCTTATGACCAGGCCCTGCGTCGTGCGGTGACTCCCCAATCCCGCGTTCTGGATATCGGCACGGGTACCGGGTTGCTCGCGATGATGGCAGCGCGTGCCGGAGCGCAGGACGTCGTGACCTGTGAGCAGAATGCGGCGGTCGCCGGGGCGGCGACGCGGATTCTCGATGCCAACGGGTTCGCGGATCGTGTCCGGTTGATCCCCCGGCATTCGTCCGACCTCGATGTGGAGCAGGATCTGGGCGGTGCGGTGGACGTGCTGGTATCCGAGATCGTCAGCAATAACCTGATCGGCGAAGGGTGCCTCGCGGTCATGGAGGAGTCGGCTCGCTGGCTGAAACCCGATGGTCGGATGATCCCGGAAGCGGGGACGGTTCGGGTGGCGCTCGCCTGGAGCAGTGCCCTGGAAAAGCGGCGCATGGGAATCATCGACGGATTCGACCTGTCCGGGTTCAACGTGCTGGAAGCCGCGGTGTGGCCGCATGCTATCGGCGATCCGACCCTCGACGTTCGGAGTTCGAGCGCGGATCTGATGCAATTCGACTTCCGCTCGGGCGGTCCATTTCGTCCGGCGGAGCAGCGTGCCACCGTGGTCGCCGATGGCGGTCCCATCAATGGCGTGCTGCAATGGATCCATTTGAAGATGGACGACGAGATCGTTTACGAGAATCGGCCAGGCCCTGGCGCTTCATCCTGTTGGGCGACCTTATTCTATCCGTTCCGCGATACGATGGAGGTGGTGGCTGGCCAGGCCGTTGCCGTGGTTGGAGCCCATGATCGGGAGACGTTCAGTATCTGGGCGGAACTGGTAGACTGAAAGAGGGCCTGACGGCGCGATCAACGGTCCTGCGCTATATAGACGGCCAGGCGCAGGATTTGGCGTAGCGCGGCTGCATCAGCCGAAGGAGCCGGATTGCCGCTGAGCGTGGCCTTGATCGTCGCCGGATCGGGCAGGGCTGCGACTTGCGCGCGTAGCGCGTCGACATCGAGAACGGTTCGTACCGTGTCGTTCGCCGCCACCTCATCGACCCGCGCCGCCAGCTTTTCCTTCTGCTCGGCCATGATCAACGGGAGGGCCGGGAAGGGTGTGGCCTTGGCGTGGCGCTCACGGATCATGTCGGGCAGCACCCCTTTCATGGCGTCCCGGAACACCCGCCTTTTCCAGCCGTCGCGGAGGAACAACTCGCTGGGAAGCGACAGTGCATACTCAACAACCCGGCGGTCGAGCATAGGGAAGGCGAAGGCGACACCATGCTGCGCGCCCTGCGCCGCCCAGTTCTCGCATCGCTGTGCGATATGGGACGAACCGATCAGCCGCGTACGGTTTGCCCCGGCGTCCGGCCCCATGGACAGCGCGCCGTCCCGGTCTTTCCCGAGCGCCGCCGCAATGTCGTTCGGTAAACACTGCAGGAGCCGGTGCCTGAGCCCGTCGCCGCGTTTGCGGGATCGCGCCGCGTGCCAGAAGGTAGGGAGCAGGTAGCCGATCACTTCTCCGCGCAGGATATCGGCGATGCTCACGCCGCGTTCGCGCCTGAGCGCCGAACATTCGCGGGCCAGCGTACGCCACCGGCCCTTGAGCAAAAGCTCGGCCAGCGCGCCGCGCCCGTTGAAGGTGGCCGCTTCGTCACCACCCCAGCCGGACAGGACGATGTGCGCTCCGGCCGCGGCCGCGCCGGCGCAGACCGCGCAATCGGGATCTTCCGGCCCGACCGGTAGCGGAAGGTCGGAATGGAATGCGCCAGGGTCGATATCATCGCGCGGTGGACGCACCGCGGTCCATGCAATTCCGGATTCCTGTTCCAGCACGGCCTGAACGAAAGCGGTTTCGTCGTCGAGCACGACATCATTGCGCTGGACGTCGAGGAACGACCAGGCATGGAGTTGGCGGCCGCTTTCGTGAAGCTGGCGCGCGGCCAGGATGGCAATCGCGGACGAATCGAGCCCGCCGCTCAGATGTGCCGCAACGTTGCCCGATTCAGGCAGGCGACTGCGCACGGCCGCATCGAGAAGAGTGCGCAGGCCGATCGCGGCCTCGTCAGGCGTCACATGTCGGCGGCGTGCAATTCGAGCATCCGGCGCCCAGTAGCGCCGCACTGCCAGGCCGTCCGCGGAAACCTCCAGGCAATGGGCGGCGGGAAGGCGTGCCATACCCGTGAACAATGCTTCGCCGGGCCTTTGCTGCTGGACGAGGTGACGCGCCAGCGCCACGCGGTCGAACGTTCGCTGCACCAGCCCGCCGCCATGAAGACCTGACGGAAACGAGGCGAAGGCAAAGCACTCCCCCGGACGCCACGCATAGTAAAAGGGCCTGACCCCGAACATGTCGCGCGCGCACAACAGCCGGCGTGCCTCGGGGTCCCAATGGGCGAAGGAAAAGTCGCCGGACAGATGGCGTGGCGCGTCGCTTCCCCAGCGTTCGACCGCCTTTCCGATGAGGATATCCTGGTCAGCGCCAGGGCAATCCAGCGACGCTGCGAGTTGTCCGGGGGTGTCGAGCCGGCGATCGGCTGCCAGCATGATGCCGCTATGGGATACGGGGGCAGGGGGGGCGGAAGCCGTCGCGGCGAAATCCACCACGGCAAAGCCGACATTGCCTTCGACTGACCGACGCACCTCGGGGGTGAGGCCCGCCGCGATCATTCCCGCCGCCATCGAGTCGAGCATGGCGAGATCGACGTGTTTGCCGTCGAGATGCCATATGCCGCAGATCAGGCGCATTGCGTTCCCGGCCATTGAGCGATGCGGACCCAGGATCCCGACGGAGATTCCGGGTTCATTGCGCGGAGCAGGTAAGCAGTCCCGCCGCGGTCATGCCAGCTGGCGCAACGGCGAAAGGCCGGGGTGTCGAAACCGAGCATGTTTTTCGCCGTAGAGTGTTTTCCATCTGGCTGGAACAGCAACTTGCCCGCGGACCACGGCCGCCGAGAAACCCAGAACAATCAGGATTGCCCCGAGCTCGTTCCGATTCGCGAACGATCACGAATTGGGGAGCATGTTTTTATAATGCGGAATGTTCTTACAATTAACCCTGTGGCATGGTAGATTTGTTCGCAACTGCACCATATCATCTTGACTTGAATGCCGCGACCGTAGATGACGACAATCGGGGCCTCGAGGTAACTGAAGGAATATCGGGATGGATTACGAGACCAAGCCGTCCAACGGGAACGCACTTTCCAGCGATCGCAAATCTTGGGAAACGCCCACCTTCGAGCGCTATGACCTGAATCGCGAGACGCAGGGGAAATACAGGACGCTGACTGAATTCACGTCCACGACAGGCCCGGCGTCCTGACGCTTCGCCCGATCTGACGTTCGATCACCGGCTGGATGCGTATGCCTGCGCCGGTAACTGTCGTCGAATCGCGATATTATCGGATATCCGGCTTGCGCGTGCAGTCGGATATCTCGTTATACGGCAGTATCGAGGACAGCGGCAGCGAGCCTGCCGATCTTTATATTCGACTTGGCAGCGTTCCCGCTGCTCTGGATGGCGCGGTCCTGATTGGGCCGAACTGGCAGTCCGCCCCTCCCTCGTTTCTGGTCGAAGTGCCCGGGGTCGTTCGCTTCCTGGTGACGTCCGGAACTGATATCGTCGTCGAACCGGTTGCCGGCGTAGCGCTGGACGATGCGGCGATCTTCATCATCGGAACGGCGACCGCGATCGCCCTTTATCAGCGGGGCGCGCTGCTCCTGCACGCATCTGCAGTGGCCTCCAACGGCAATGTTTTCGCCTTCAGCGGCGCCTCGGGTGCAGGCAAGTCCACCCTCGCAGCGTTGCTCTGTCTGCACGGCGGCTGCGAAATCGTGAGCGACGACGTTTCCGCTCTGGATCTTGGCGGTGCCTTTCCCGTTCTTCAGGCGGATGGGCGCAGGTTCCGCTTGTGGGAGGATGTGATCGACTGGATGGACGTGGCCGATCACCGTCGCAAGGCGGTGCGCAGCCAGATCCACAAATTCCATGTCGAGCTTCCGGCACAGCGTGCGGAAACCGTGCTCCCGCTCCGTGGCATCTATCTTCTCGAATCCCTGCCGGAGCGTGCCGATCCCATCATCGAGCTGTTGTCCCCCGGGAAAGCTGCGGTCATGCTCGATCACCAGCGCTATCGCCGCCTTCTCGCCAACCAGATCAACGATGTCTCTCAGCGATTCGCGCTGATGGCGGAGCTTGTCGATCGCGTGCCCGTCTACGTCTTTCGTCGTTCGGTCGCCGTTGCTGACAATGCGCGCAGCGTCGCCTGCCTGAAGGCGCATTGGGAATCGCTGGTGTGACATCGTCGGGCGGGCCGGATGGTCCCGTGTGGATCGCGTCCTACATGAAGTCGGGCAACACCTGGATGCGCCTGATGATGATGCATCTCCTGAAACCCGAAGCCGCGCAGTGGACGCCGGATCAGCATATCACCGTCGGAACAGGGCCCTTGCCGCGCAGCATCATCGACGAGGCATCGTTGATCGAAACCTCGCTGCTGACCGCCGAGGAGCAGGACTTGTTGCGGCCCCGGCTTTGCGATGCGGAAGCGCGCGCCGAGGCTGATCGGTGTTTTTTCAAGAGCCACGACGCGTATCGCTTCAATCGCGAGGGCATTCCGGTCCACGGAGCCAGCGCGGGCCAGGTGGCGCTCTATCTGGTGCGGGATCCGCGCGATATTGCCGTGTCCCTCGCCACCTTCTGGAACTGGTCGCCGTGCAGGACGGTAGCTTTCATGAACGATCCGCAGGGTGACCTTCAGGGCATCCCCAGGCATTTTTCCAAGCAGATATTCCAGAAGACTCAGGACTGGAGCTCGCACGTGGCGAGCTGGCTCGACCAGGATGTGGTTCCGACGCTGCTCATCCGGTACGAGGATTTGCTGGCGTCACCGGCGGAATGGCTGACGCGCGCGCTGGAGTTCCTGAAGATCCGGGTCGCGCCCGGCGATGTCGAGCGCGCCATTGCCTTTACGGATTTCGCGCGGCTCCAGCGGGAAGAGCTGAAACATGGATTCTCGGAACGCTTCAAACCCGAAATCCCCTTCTTCCGGCGGGCCGAGCCCGGTGAAGGCCGCGCGCTGCTTGATAGCGATCTTGTGGACTCGCTCGAGCGCGCGCATGGTCTCATGATGGAAAGGCTGGGATATCCGCGCGGTCGCGAGGCAGCGGCCAGGACATCACCATAGGTGTCAGCTTCAATCTTCATACTTCGGGAAAGCATTTGATGATTCCGTCCGTTCCGATCGACGAGGCCATGGTTCTGCAACGTGGTCCAGGCACGCTTGGCGCCCCACTGGGTGACAAGTTGCTGATGCTGAGCGTGGAACAGGGAAGTTATTTCGAGCTGTCTCCCGTCACGCGGCGAATCTGGGAGCTTATCGAAACACCCCGGACCTTGGCCGACCTTATCGATTGCCTGACCGGGGAGTACGATGTCGATCCGGAGGTCTGCCGCGCCGAAGTCCGGGCGGTAATCGAGCATCTGGCCGGCGAGAATCTTGTCAGCATTGCCTGAAGTCGGCCCTGAAACCGGCCGGCGGACGACCTGTTCATAGATACTCGTTCAGTATCCGCGAAAATGCTGTCCGGCCAAGGGGGCCGTTGAGCAGCTGAAGATGCAGGGCGAGCCAGCCGGAATTGGCCTCGATCAACAGGGGGCCCTCGGAAGTAAGGGCGATGTCCCAGCCGAGAAAGACGAACCGGCCAAACCCGGTTTCGTGAGCGCGAACCGCGAGGGCCAGACTTTCCGGCCAGAAGGGTAGCGTCCTTCCTATTATCTCTGCGTTCGTATCGGGATGTCGCGTGATGTCCACAGCGCCGTTGCGAAAGTCCAGGGCTTTGGTCAGCATGCCATGGTCCATATCGATGGCGCAGCCGATGCCGGAGACGGACGTGATCCGATCGCCGCTGGGCAGATACAGCATCGCGGCCACAGCTGCCGCGCGGCGCTCGCGATCGATGCCCGTGATGATCCGCAGGCTGGCAAGCGCGCCATTGCTGATATCGGCTATTGCCGCATGGTTCAGGAGCCTTGGCTGGACGATGCAGTCGGTGCCGCCGACATGCTGGGCGAATTTGTCGGCGGCGACTGGCGGGCCATTGGCGTTGCGATAGGAATCGTCGGTACGCTGCCACAGCGCGGCGCCGTCGCCGCCATGGCCGGTGAGGGTCTTCACCCACAGTTCGGGCACGTCGGGAACGAACGGCGCCGCCGGTGTCACGTGGAGGCCGTCCCGGAACGCTGCCAGGGTGGGTATGGAGGCCAGTCCGTGGGTCTCGCAGATGCTGGCGAAGCGCGCCTTGTCCCTGACGGCCTGTTCCTCCGCGCCGCGCCGCGCGTTCAGCGCCGCGAGCGCACGCAGGTCAGGCCAGAAGACGAACTGGAGCAGGTCCGGGCGAGAATCCGGCTGGTCGAGGCGGTAGGCACGATATTCGAATGGCGGCACGTTGCGCGTCATCGCCAGCCACCAGGCGTCAACGACGCGACGCAGGCGTCCGGGCCGTGCATCCTGCCGCTGGACCCTGATCGCCGTTGCCAGCGCGCCCACAGGCCATGACAGGACCATGGCGGCGAACACGAATGGACGAAGGAGCCGGCGTCGTTTCGGCAGATAGCTCGGCCCGGTGAGCCGTCTGAGCCGTGCCGTGGGCGTGGGGGCGGGGCCTGGCAGAAACGGAAAGCCATATTGGCCATAGGCGCCCAGCGCCGCGAAGGCGCGACGGAAGCCACTCACCATTGCGACGGACGGCTATGCGGTACGACGACCCGTGACTGAACCGGTGTCTTTCCAGTCCGATCGGGAATCGCGACTTTTGCACCGTTCTCATGCGACATCGAACTCATCGTGATCGAATACTCGATCCGGCGTGGGAAGCCATGTCCGATAACGGCCTCGCGGCGCTTCACTGATGTCTCGTGAAAGGAGCGCCGGTAGGCGAACGATCAGTTCCGTGAGGGATAGAGGCCTTCGAGCGCGATGCAAAAATTGAAGGTCAGGAAAGGTTGCCGGTTCTCATGGCCCTGGCCACCGCCAACCGGGCCGATTGACTGAGGCGCCATCGTCACGTCGGGCGTGCCGCTGTTCGTCCACGCGCTATAGGACACACCTGTCGGAAAGCTCCCGGACGGAGGTATCAGCGGGCGCGAGACATAGGCATTCGGACTAGGCGTTACGGTCATGGAGGCCGGGGGAGCGGTCGCGGCGACAGCTTGGTGGGTGTGATTGGCCATCTGATTGTAGTTCAGCGTGACCGAACTCGTCCCGAGCTTCTCGGCCACCGCGACGGTGGCCGGCATGCCCGTCGCAACCCAGGCCGGAGCAGGGTTGCCCGCGTCCATCGGCGACATGCTGCGCAAATCGGGCAGCGTGAACATCTGCTGCGTATAGGGGCCATAGAGACCGGCAATAATGGCGAAGAGGGCCTGCGCCTGGAGGATCGGCATCTGCTGGCCGTCGCACAGCGCCCAGCCGCGGGGAGCGTAAGTACACGCCCAGCCACGAATTTCGCCGATAAATGGATCACTCATCGTATTGGACCCCTTCAGATGGGAAATATACCCTGGATGCAGATGATGTAGTTCACTGCCATTGTCGGCATCAGGTTGGCGTGCGGTTGACTTCCGCCCTCGCTGGATAGCGCGGTCGCCGCCAAATTTCGGGCTACGAAGCCCGTAGCACCGGAATTGACATATTCCGGCACGCTGCTCGGCGCCGCGAAGACATTGCCTGCCGGGGTGAGGGCGCTCGCCGCTTGTTTGGATGCCGTGAGCGGATGGGTATGTGACGGCATCTGCGCCTCTGTCACGGTAACCTGCGCGACACCGAAGGTCTGCCCCAATACATAATTATTGGGTGACCCAGAGGCCTGGCCCGTCCCGCAAACGAGCAGCCCGCGGAGGTCCGGAAGGTTGAAGGTGGTTATCCCGTCACCGCCATAGGTCGTGCCGAGTAGCGTGTAGAGAGCCTCGTTGCCGGTAACCGGCAGTGATTGGCCGGCGCACAGGGCCCAGCCGCGTGGCGCGTAGATGCTGGCAAACAGGCGGATTTCGCCGATATAGGGATCCATTATTGCGTTCCTCGCTGTCCGCTCAGTTCCTGGATGGGAAGAAGCCCGTGACGCAGATGCACCAGTTCATCGCCATGGTCGGCTGGCGATTCTCATGTGCCTGCCCACCGCCTTCGGCGACAACCGACCCGGCGTTGAGCAGCGTGGTTGTCCCGGTGCCGGTGGGTAGCGGGCCATATATCTGTGGCGGCGATGGTGACCCGGCCGTCCCGTTCGGTGCCACAGCGGAGGGAAAGCCGTTCACCGGGATGGGAACGGTCCCATTGGCGTTGAACGCCCCCACCTGATGGCTGTGCGTGGGAATCTGATTGACGGTGAGGGCCACGCTATTGGCCCCGCCCGCCATGCCCACCTGGTTGCAGTTGGGGTCAGCGGGGTTGAGATGGACCGGAACACGTCCGCGCATGTCCGGCAGCGCGAAGGTGGTCTTGCCATCGCCGCCGTACCGACTTCCGATCAGGGCAAACAAGGCCTGGTTCGACGTGACCTGGATGATCGTGCCGTCGCAGAGATGCCATCCAGTCGGTATCTTGCCGTACGGAAAGATTCGAATTTCGCTGAGCCAACTATCCGACATAGCAGTTCCCGTGATCGTCAACCCGATGCCACACGCGATCTGCCGGCTGGCCTGGAGCGTGTAGGGCGAGGTCAGAAAACCATGGTTCGCGGGCAAGGTCGATAGGCTCGGAGGCTCCAATCAGCCAACTGCGATCAGAACGGATTTAGTTCTTGCCGCGACATGGTGTGCCGGGATCTGAAAGAGGCTGAACACCTCTGGAATGGATGATATATTGGGGCATCGACAAGTGGAAATGGGGTGATGGACGCCATTTCGGGGCCCGTGGATGGCATTACCTCACGCTCGCTGAATTAATCGGCGAGGATGTCGCCGAGGGAAGCGGAGCCGCCAGCGCTTCGCACATTCGTTGAATTGGCGTGACGGTCGAATGTGGGAATGGGCGATCGTCGAACGCGGTTCCTATTCGTTCTTGCCTTTGCCGCCCGGGATGAAGCGGGCGACCTTGCTGCCGAGCTTCATCAAGGTGACCAGGGTCGGTTTGGGCAGGGTGCGGACCTGTTCGTACCAGCCGCCTAGCGTCGAGATGAACTCATGCATGCGCGTCACGCGCTCGCGGACATGGGGCGGGGCGGTCTTGTCGTTCTTCATCCGCTCGGACAGTTCGGCTAGCAGGGCGAGGGTCGGGTCGATCTCGCGACGCTTGCGTTCGGCGGTGATGCGCATCAGCATTTCCCACAGATCGGTCTCGGCGATGAAATGGTCGCGCCGGTCACCCTCGACATGGACCCGGCGGACGATGCCATACCCCTGCAATTCCTTGAGCCCGGTCGAGACGTTGGAGCGGGCGAGGCCAAGCGCTTCGACGATCGCCTCGGCATCGATCGGCCGGTCGGAGAGATAGAGCAGCGCATGGATCTGCGCGACCGACCGGTTGACGCCCCATTGAGTGCCCATCTCCCCCCAATGCAGGATGAAAGCCTTGACGTCGGGATGATCGGTGAGGGTCATGTGTTTCTCATTTCTGTAAAGACAGAAATACGAGATGTTGGGGGCTGCGTCAATGGGTGGGGTTCGTGCGTTGTGGCGGCCTGGCGGTCGACCAAATACTGCTTCGCCGGCGGAGGTCGGGGAAGAGAGAAAGAGAGGAGTGCAGCATGCTCGATCATATTGGTCTGGCGGTGACGGACCTGGCGAAGTCCCGCGCTTTTTACGAAGCGGCGCTTGAGCCGCTCGGTGTCCGCGTCCTCGAGGTTATCGACGAGAACGAGACCGGCGGCACCGCGGTGGTGATGGGCGACAGCGAGCAGTTTTTCGTGTTCGCCGACAATGAGCAACCGGGCGAGGGGACACATGTTGCGTTTCGCGCGGCCACCCGAGACCAAGTCGATGGCTTCTATCAGGCGGCGATGGCGGCGGGCGGCAAGGACAATGGCGCCCCCGGCATCAGGGCGCAGTATCATCCGAATTATTACGCGGCGTTCGTGCATGATCCGGACGGCATCAATGTCGAGGTGGTCTGCCACCTGCCCGGCTGAGGCGACGGATTGCGCGATCGGTCGCGGAGCGCGATACCGATGTCATGACCGAGACCAATGCAGCGCCGTTCCCGCATTTCTGGCTCTTTTCCGCGGCGACCATTGCGGGCGTGACGTTCTGGGCAGCGAGCCATCTTGGGATTTCCGGCTGGCTGTTCGTCGCCTGGAAGGGCGTATGCGTCGGGTTGCTGACGCTTTGCGCCGGCCTCGCCGCGCGCGACCGCAATGGCTGGCTGATCACCGCGGTGCTTGCGCTGGGGACGCTGGGGGACGTGGTCCTGGAGACATCCGGCATCGTTATCGGCGGGGTGGCTTTCCTGGCGGGACATCTGGTGTCGATCCTGCTCTATCTAACGAACCGCCGGAAGGAAGGCGGCACCGTGGCGATTGCGATCGCGCTGGCCGTCCCCGCTACAGCCTTCGCCATCACCCATGATATCGGCGCGACCTTCTATGCCGCAGGGCTGGGCGGGATGGCGGGTAGTGCCTGGTATAGCCGGTTTCCGCGGACCATCGTCGCAGCCGGTGCCCTGATGTTCGCTGCGTCGGACCTGCTGATCTTCGCCGAACTCGGGCCGCTGAAGGGCTCGATCGTGCCGGCCTTCACGATCTGGCCGCTTTATCTCGGCGGCCAGACACTGATCGCCTATGGCGTGCTGAGAACCCTCGAAGCGAGGAAGCGCAATGAAGATCTTCACCATCGGCTATGAAGGCACGACGATGGCCGACTTCCTCGCTGCGCTGAAAGGCGCGGGCGTGGAGCGGGTGATCGACGTCCGCGCCCTGCCGCTGTCGCGGCGGCCGGGCTTTTCCAAATCGTCGCTCGCCGCATCGCTGCTCGAGGCCGGGATCGGTTATGTCCATCTGAAGGCGCTCGGCACGCCCAAGCGGGGCCGGGATGCCGCGAAGAAGGGCGACCGCGAGACACTGGAAGAAGTCTATGCCGGGCAGCTCGAATTGCCCGAAGCGCAGGCCCAGGCAGCGCAGATGCTGGATCTTGCGGCGGAGAAGCCGAGTGCGCTGCTTTGCTTCGAGCGCGATCCGTGCGTGTGTCACCGCACCCTGTTGCTGGACGCGGTCGGCGGTGATGCCGAGATAATAGACCTGTTCGCCTGAACTCTGACTCGAAAGGATCAAGCATGATCGACCATATGGGCATCGCTGCGTCGGACTTCGATGCGTCCCGCCGCTTCTACGAAACATCTCTCGCGCCGCTCGGGATCGGGCTGGTGATGGAAGTGACGCCGGAAGAGAGCGGCGGCTATCACGGCCTTGGTCTGGGCAAGAATGGCAAGCCGTCCTTCTGGGTCGGCAATGGAGGACCCAAGGGTGCGGGCATGCATATCGCCTTCACCGCCGAAAGCCGGGCGCAGGTCGACGCGTTCTACGAAGCGGCAATGGCGAATGGCGGCAAGGACAATGGCGCGCCCGGCATCCGCGCGCATTATCATCCGAACTATTACGGTGCGTTCGTGATCGATCCCGATGGGATCAATGTAGAGGCGGTCTGTCACCGGCCGGAATAGGCAGCAGCGTCAACGCGCCGGAATGAAGGCGCTCGTATAGGGCGAACGCACGGTCCAGCCGAGCGCTGAATATAGCGCTTTGCCGTCCTCGGTGGCGACCAGCACCTGTTTCGACGCGGCATGGCGCCGTGCCGCGCCGAGGGTCGTCATCACCAAGATGCCGAGCCCGCGACGGCGGTGGGCCGGTTCGGTGACGATGCGGTCATAGACGAACAGGCCCTCCACCTCTGCGGCAAAGCCGCTTGCGGCGAGCTCGTCGTCACCGGTAACGATCCGGACGGCGGTAACGGCGCCGCTGCGGGACACGTCCACCCGATATCTCGCCTCGGGCCTTGCCGGGCCAACGATCTGTCGTTCGCAGGTCATCAGATAGCTGCCGCCCTGGATCCGCCATTGCGCGGGCACCAGCGCCCGCATTGTCGCCTCGGATCCGCAGAGCTTCAGGAAAACCAGGGGGGCGACAATAGACTCCGCCAGCGCACGCAACGGTTCACCCGCGTCCGCAAACACGAAGCGCCGCGCTTCGGTCGGGAGGTCGGTGTCGACCCGCCAGCCACCATGGTCCTCGACCGGCGGCGGCAGGCCGCGCGCCAGCGACCGCGCCGTCAGCCAGCCCTTCACGAGCAATGGATCGACCGGTGAGGATGGCGAGCTGTTCGTCACGCGTGCACGATCTCTATGATATCAAAGGGACGCAACCATTGGGTCGGCAGTTCATTGCCCTGCGCTGCCGCGGCGGTCAGCCCGCGACGGGAAGCTTCACTCTGCCGTCCTCGTCGCGCTCCATCGGGCCGTAGGCGATCACCGTTTCCAGCAGCAGGGGGCCGTAGATGTGCGGGAAGAGCTGGCCGCCACGCGACGGTTCCCATTTCAGCGTGTCGCCCTGCGCGTCGAGATCGATCGCGGCTATGTGCAGGTCGGGCTGGCCGGCGAAATGCTTGTCGATGGTTTCGTCGAGCTGTTCCGCGGTGGACAGGTGGATATAGCCATCGGTCAGGTCGATCGGCGCGCCGGCGAAGCTGCCGGTTTCGAGCACCGCCATCTGTTCGGCGGTCAGCACCTTGTAAGCGGTCGTTGGCGTCATGCGATTCCTTCCGGGCGCGGCGTGGATATCGGTAAAGCTATTCCCCTTCCGCTTGCGGGACGGGCCAGGGGAGGGCTTGTCCAATCATTCCGGCCGTTCGCTTAAGTTGACAGGCCCTCCCCCGACCCCTCCCGCCAGAGCGGGAGGGGAGAAGAGAGCGCGGCTTTCTCAGGCCTCGCCGCCATCGGCGAGGTCTTCGCCGGTGTCACCGTCCGGGGTCGGCTCGCCGGCGATGGGGCCGTCGGACAGATCGACCTCGGCCTCTTCCTCTGTTTCCTCGATGCGGGCGGCCGAGACGACATGCTCGTTCTTGCCGACGTCGAACAGCCTGACGCCCGCCGAGCCGCGGCCGATGACGCGCAGATCGCCGAGCGACATGCGGATCAGCTTGGCCTGATCGGTCACCAGCATGAGCTGATGGCCCTTCGATGCCGGGAAGCTCGCGACCACCGGGCCGTTGCGGGCGATGTTGTCGATATTGGTGATGCCCTGGCCGCCTCGACCCGTACGGCGATATTCGAAGGCGCTCGACAGCTTGCCGTATCCGTTCGAGCAGACCGTGAGGATGAACTGCTCGCGGCCCATGAGTTCTTCGAAACGGGCGTCGTCCATTACGCGCGGCGCGCGATCGGCTACCTCAGTGTTCTTCCAGGGGGCGTGGCGAAGATAATCGTCACGCTCGTCCTGGTCGCGGACACCCACCTTGTGCAGGATCGAGAGCGACATGACCTCATCGCCCGGTGCGAGCCTGATGCCGCGCACACCGGTGGAATTGCGGCTCTGGAACTCGCGGACCTCGTCACCCGCAAAGCGGATCGCCTTGCCCTGGCGGGTGGCCATCAGGACATCGTCGGCTTCGTCGAGCAGGGCGACGCCGATCAGACGATCGTCTTCATCCTCGCCCTCGAACTTCATCGCGATCTTGCCGTTCGACGGCACGTTGGTGAACGCATCCATCGAATTGCGGCGCACATTGCCTTTGGCGGTGGCGAACATGACGTGGAGCTTGCCCCACTCGGTCTCGTCTTCCGGCAATGCCAGCACGGTCGAGATCGTCTCGCCATCGGCCAGCGGCAGCAGGTTGATCATCGGCCGGCCGCGGGTGGCAGCGCCGCCCTCGGGCAGGCGCCAGACCTTCATGCGATAGACCTTGCCGAGGGTGGAGAAGAACAGCACCGGCGTGTGCGTCGAGGTGACGAACAGCTCGGTGATGATATCCTCTTCCTTGGTCGCCATGCCGGCGCGGCCCTTGCCGCCGCGGCGCTGGGCGCGGAAGGTGTCGAGGGTGGTGCGCTTGATATAGCCCTGCATGGTCACGGTGACGACCATGTCCTCGCGCTCGATCAGATCCTCGTCGTCGATGCCGTCGGCGGCGGCGGCGATCTCGGTCTTGCGCGGGGTGGCGAAGGCGAGGCGCACGGCGGCGAGCTCGTCCTTCATCACGCCGTAGAGCTTCACCCGATCGCCGAGGATCGAGAGCAGTTCGGTGATCGATTCGGCGAGCGTCTTGAGCTCGTCGCCGATCTCGTCGCGGCCGAGCGCGGTGAGGCGGTGCAGGCGCAGGTCGAGGATCGCGCGGACCTGGATGTCGGACAGGCGATAGACGTCGCCCTCGATCTCCTTTTCGACCGCCTCGACCAGCTTGATGTAGGGTGCGATCTCGGCGATCGGCCATTCGCGCGCCATCAGTGCGGCACGCGCGACGGGCGGGCTGGACGACCCGCGGATGATCTTGACCATCTCGTCGAGATTGGTCGTCGCGACGACCAGACCGAGCAAGATGTGGGCGCGCTCGCGGGCCTTGGCCAGCTCGAACTTCGAGCGGCGGGTGATGACCTCCTCGCGGAACTTGACGAAGGCCTCGATGATGTCGCGCAGGTTGAGCGTCTCGGGCCGGCCGCCGCGAATGGCGAGCATGTTGGCCGGGAAGCTCGACTGGGCCGGGGTGTGGCGCCAGAGCTGGTTGAGCACGACTTCGGCGGTCGCGTCGCGCTTCAGGTCGATGACGATCCGAACGCCGTGACGGTTGGATTCGTCGCGGATGTCCGAGATGCCCTCGATCCGCTTGTCCTTGGCGGCCTCGGCGATCTTCTCGACCAGGGCGTTCTTGCCGGTCTGATACGGGATCTCGGTGAGCACGATCGAGCGCTTGTCGTTACGCCCTTCCTCGACGACGTGGCGCGAGCGCACCATGATCGAGCCGCGGCCCTCATGATAGGCACCCTTGCAGCCGGCGCGGCCGAGGATGATGCCGCCGGTCGGGAAATCCGGACCGGGCACGATTTCCATCAGCTCGTCGATGGTGATCGCGTCGCCGCCGTCGAGCGAGCGCTCGATATAGGCCAGGCAGGCATCGACCACTTCGCCGAGATTGTGCGGCGGGATGTTGGTCGCCATGCCGACCGCGATGCCGCCGGCGCCGTTGACCAGGATGTTGGGGAAGCGCGCCGGGAGGACGGTCGGCTCTTCGCGGGACCCGTCATAGTTGGGTGCAAAGTCGACCGTGTCCTTCTCGATATCCTCGAGCAGGGCCATCGCCGCCTTGGTCAGCCGCGCCTCTGTATAGCGCATCGACGCAGGCATGTCCGGATCCATCGATCCGAAATTGCCCTGGCCGTCCATCAGCATGACGCGCATCGCCCAATCCTGGGCGAGGCGGGCGAGGGCCATGTAGATCGAGCTGTCGCCGTGCGGATGGTAATTGCCCATCACGTCGCCGACGATCTTGGCGCATTTGCGGTACGGCCGGCCGGGGACGAAGCCGCCCTCCTGGCTGGCAAACAGGATGCGGCGATGCACCGGTTTCAGCCCGTCGCGCACGTCCGGCAGCGCACGGCTGACGATCACGCTCATCGCATAATCGAGATAGCTCGAACGCATCTCGTCGACGATCGAGATCGGTGAAATATCGGAAGGGTCGGCGAGGATGGTCTCGTCGGTCAAGTTTTCGAATCTTTCGGAAAAAGTTATGTGTCTACTGGATGACGGTTCTAGCGAGGCCGGCCGCATTTGTCACGCGCGTGTGCGCCACGCGTGCGCGCGTGCGCACACGTGAGGGGCTCGAAATCCTACTTGTGTGATGGGTTTTTTGTGGGGCCTATTGCGGCAGCTGAAGGGGAGAGCCGATGCGTGTGTGCCGACCGATCGTGGCAATGCTGTTGCCGATATTGGCTGGATGTCAGCCACCGCCCCATGAGATTATCGCAACCATCAAGGGGAGCGACCTCGTCTTCAGCAGCAGCGACAAGGGGTTTTGGCCCTTCAAGAAGAAGGACAATGTCGAGACCGCGCAAGACATCGAGGTTCGCGATGGCGATCTGATCGTGTGGCGGATCGAACGGGATGCGACCATTCCTGGCTGTGCGAGCGCCGTTCTTGTGCAATTTCCGCTGACCTATAACCGGACACCCCGGTGTTATCGTGCGACCGTACCGTCTCGCGGGCTCCGCCACGGGATCGCCTATACCGTGATAAGCAGCAGCCCCGACAGCATTTCGGGAGGCTATGGGACGTTCCGTATCCGCGACAGCATCGACAATCTCTGAGCGATCAGGGGGCTCTGAGCGATCAGGGGCTCTGACCGGTCAGGGCGCGATCTCGGTGCCGTCCCAGGCGAAATGCTTGCCCGTGTCGGTGACCTTCAAGCCGTCGATGACGTCGAGCAATTGAACTGCCGCTCGCGACGGGGTGAGCAGGGTGCCCGGTGTGACGTTCCCCTGGAAGGGGCGCGACAGATCGGTATCGACCGTGCCGGGGTGAAGTGCGACCAGGATCGCGCGGTCGTTGCGGCGCTTTTCCTCGATGGCGAGGGTGCGGACCATCATGTTGAGCGCCGCCTTGGACGCGCGATAGCCATACCAGCCGCCGAGCTTGTTGTCGGCGATGCTGCCGATCCGCGCGGAAAGGACGGCGAATACGGTGCGACCGGTGCGCGGCATCAATGGCAGGACATGCTTCGCGACCAGGGCAGGGCCGACCGTGTTCACTGCGAACAGCCGCGCGAGCCATGTCGGATCGAGCTCCTGCATCGCCTTTTCGGGGCCGTGGTCGCACTCATGGAGAAGCCCGGTCGCGACGATGACGAGGGTCGGGGCGGGGCCCTTCGCGATGATCGCCGCCGCCGCGGCGATGCTCGCTTCGTCGGTCAGGTCGGTGCCGGTCGTGCTGCGGGAAAAGGCGTGGACCTTGTCGAACGCGCCTTCCTCCTCCAGCGCCTCGCACAAGGCGCCGCCGATTCCGCCCGACGCGCCGAAAACGACTGCGCTGCCGCTCATGACCGGACGAAGTGCCAGCTGTCGGGGGTGCTCGCCCCGGCATCGAAGCGATAGCCGGCGCTGTCGAAACCTTTCATCGAGTCGGCATCGGTGATGCGGTGCTCGCACAGCCAGCGGGCCATCATGCCGCGCGCCTTTTTCGCGTGGAAGCTGACGAAACGCGGGCCGTCCGGGCCGGGCTCGCGAAAGTCGACGTTGATGACACGAAGGCCCGCCAGCCTGTCGGCGACCGCGCCGAAATATTCCTGGCTCGCGAGATTGAGCACCACGCCCGATCCTTCCGCCTCGACATCCTCACGCACGGCTTGCGCGATTCGGTCGCCCCACCAGTCATAGAGGGTCTTGCGGCGCGGCGCCCAGCGTGTGCCCATTTCGAGGCGATAGGGCCGCATCGCGTCGAGTGGGCGGAGCAGGCCGTACAGGCCGGAGAGCATGCGGACATGGTCCTGTGCGAAGGCGATGGCCGATTCATCGAGCGTCTGCGCCTCGAACCCGAGATAGACGTCGCCGGCAAAGGCGTAGAGCGCCGGGCGTTCCGGCTGGGCGTCGAAGCCGGCGAAACGATCGGCATTGAGCTTGGCCAGTTTCGGCGAGATGTGCATCAGGTCGGACAGCCGCTTCTGGGTGAGATTGGCGGCGGAAGCGGCGAGGGCGCTCGCCTCGGCAACAAAACGCGGCGTCGTTGCCTCGACCGGCGGAACCGGGCTGTCATAGTCGAGGGTCTTGGCGGGGGAGAGCAGGGTGATCACGCCCCGCGCCTAGGCGGTTGAATCGGGCTGAGTCAAAGGGGTGCCTTGGGATGGCGTCACGGGCGATGTCGGGCTAGCGTCGATTGTAGGGAGCCGAACGCGTTCAATCAGCGTTCAGCGCCTCGATGACAGATCGACGACAATCCGTCGTCTTGAATGGCCCGTCGTCTTGAATGGCGATGCCCTGCCAACTAGAGGCATCTGCGAATTGAACGGCAGCCCCCAATCCGCTTGAGGAGTTTTCCCTGATGAAGCTGGTCCATCCTGTTGCATATGCGTTGATGCTTTCCCTTGGTGCCACGGCGATGGTCGCGACGCCTGCCGTCGCCCAGAAGCAGAAGAAGGACGACAAGGGTAAGGACGCGGCACCCAAGGTCGTGCCCTCGAAGGAATTCGCCAAGCCGGCGGTAGAGGTCGACACCGCGATCAAGGCGAAGGACTTCGCCACCGCGGAAGCAAAGCTCGCCGTGGCCGAGCCGCTCGCGAAGACGGACGACGATCGTTATTTCGTCGGCATCTTCCATCTGCAGATCGCCAGCTCGAAGAACGACAATGACGGCGTCGCCAAGGCGCTCGACATCCTGATCCCGAACCCCAAGACCCCGCCCGAGTCGCTCGCATCGTACAACAATGTGCGCGGATCGATCGCGCTCGACCAGAAGCAGGATGCGGCTGCCATTCCGTACCTGCTGAAGGCGCGCGAGCTTGGCTACACCGGCACCGACCTGCCCGTCTCGCTCGCCCGCGCTTATGGTGCGACCAACAACGTGCCGCAGGCGATCGCCGAACTCGACAAGGCGATCACCGCCGAGACCGCCGCCGGTCGTGCAGCGCCCGAGACCTGGTACGCCTTTGCCGCCAGCAACCTCTACGCCAAGGGCGACATTCCGCAGGCCGAGGCCTGGGTCGTGCGCCAGCTCAAGGCCTATCCGAAGGTGAGCACCTGGCGCACGGCGGTGAACAATTTCCGCAAGGTCACCGACCCGTCCGGCACCAAGTTCACCAAGAGCCAGAAGCTCGACATGTTTCGCCTGATGCGCACCAGCAAGGTGCTGAGCGACGGCAACGACTATTACATCTACGCCCAGACCGCGCTCGATTCGGGCCTTCCCTGGGAAGCGGCCGCGGTGATCAGCGAGGGCCGTGCGGCGGGCAAGATCCCGGCGAACGACGATGGCGTCACGCGCGTCAACACCGCGGCACAGGCGGCGATTAAGTCGGAAGTCTCGGCGGCGACTGCTGCCGGCAAGTCCAAGCCCGCCGTTGCCGGGGACATCTACCTGGCGGCGGGCGACTACGCCAAGGCGGCGGAATCCTACGCTGCGGCCGGCGGTGCGGGCGATGCGAATGTCATCAACATGCATATCGGTGTCGCACTGGCGAACCAGGGCAAGAAGGAAGAGGCCAAGGCTGCGTTCGCCAAGGTCACCGGCTCGCCGCTGGGCGATATCGCCCGGATGTGGACGATCTGGCTGGACTCGCCGACGCTGGCGTGATTCACACGATAAAGAGCGCATGACCGCCAGCGCCGTATTTGGAGAGTTTCGGCAATGAAGACAATCTCGACGACGGCGCTGGCGGTGGCGCTTCTTGGCTGCATGACACTTCCTGGCGCGGCGAACGCCGCGGGCAAGAAGGAGGTGGTGCTGGGGGACAGCCCGACGAATTTCGTCCTGTCCAAGCAGGTCAGGGATTCAGCGGCGGCGGCGACGCTGGCGCTGAAGTCCAACGACCTGGCTGGCGCCGAAAGCGCGATCGCGACGATCGAGCAGAATGCGAGCAACGACAGCGAGCGCTATATCGGCCGCACCCTGCGGGTGCGGCTGCTGAGCGTGTCGCCGGCGACCGTGCAGAGCCAGACGGCGATGGTGAAGCCGCTGACCGAGCTCATCGCCGATCCGCGCACGTCGAAGGACGATGCGGCGCGGTACAATTACACGCTGGGCGACTTCGCTTTCGCGCGGAAGGATTATGCCAAAGCGGTGCAATTCTATCGCCAGGCGCGGGAGAATGGGCTGCGCGACGACGAGCTGAACCTGCAACTCGTCCGTGCCAATATGGAGGCTGGCCAGGTATCGGCCGGCGCGGCCGAGCTCGATTCGATGATCGCGGCGCAGATTGCGGCCGGCAAGAAGCCGCCCGAGAGCTGGTATCGATTCGCCACGCGGCGGCTGAACATGAAGAACGCGCCGGAGACGGCCGCATGGACCGGAAAATGGCTCGCCGCCTATGGTACCAGGGCGAACTGGCATGATGCGATCGCGTTCAACGGGTTCAAGGACGAGGACGAGACCAAGCTGAGCGTGGCCGTGCGCAAGGACCGAGACACGCGCTTCGTCGACCTGTTCCGCCTGATGCGTGCGACCAAAAGCCTGGCCGGCGAGAAGGAATATCTGGAATATGCCCGCCGCGCGACCAATCTCGGCCTGAGGGACGAGGCCAAGGCGGTGATCGAGGAAGGGCGCGCATCGGGCGCGATTCCGCCCAAGGAAGCCGAAAGCGCTCGCCTGCTAGGGCCCGCGGCCAAGGGCAAGGCTGCTCCGGCGGCGGCGCCGACGGAAGCCGCGGCACGCAAGGCCGCCAATGGCGAGATGGCGGCTCAGGTCGGCAATCTGAGCATCGGCAAAGGGGCCTATGCCAAGGCTGTCGAGATGTATGACCTGGCGTTGCAGAAGACCGTCAAGGATGCCGACGACGTCCGTCTGCACCGCGGGATCGCGTTGGCGCTGTCCGGCGACAAGGCGCGCGCCCGGGCCGATCTCGACACGGTGGCCACCCCGCCCGACAGCAATACGGCGACCCTGTGGAAGATCTGGCTGGACAATCCACCGGCCGCCTGACGGCCGGTACGGGAGACATTTCGGAAAAGGGGCGGCGCGACCGCCCCTTTTTTTTGTCAGTCGTGCCGAACCGGGATGCCGGGCAGCGCCTTGGCGGTGCGGATCGTCAGCGATGTCTTCACGCTCGCCACATTGGGCGCCGGCGTCAGGTGCGTGGTCAGGATTTCCTGGAAGCTCTTCAGGTCGGTGGCGACGATCTTCAGGATGAAGTCGATCTCGCCATTGAGCATGTGGCATTCGCGAATCTCAGGAATCTGCGCGACATGATCCTCGAACGCGGCGAGGTCATGCTCGGCCTGGCTGCGCAGGCTGACCATCGCGAATACGGTGATCGGATAGCCGAGCGTGGCCGCGTCCAGCTCCGCATGATAGCCCCGGATCGCACCGGCCTCCTCGAGCGTGCGCACCCGGCGCAGGCATGGCGGGGCCGTCAGACCCACCCGTTCAGCCAGATCGACATTCGTCATCCGGCCATCATCCTGCAGCAAACCCAGAATCCGCCGGTCGATCGAATCAAACGCCATTACATAAAGCTCCCCGCCGGCTCTGTCTTTCTGGCGAGCGGCTGCCCTTCAGCATAAGATAATTGCGAGCGAACGCAATTGTCCCACATTGCTACGTACCAAAAACAGGTGTTTCACTCACGAGTCTGGCCGGTTAAGAAATCCTTACGGCGCGACCATCGCGAACCGGTCGGGGATATCACCTTTGCGCTTCGACGACAGTCTCGAAACGGTTCTCTCGGCAGACATGTCGACGCCGTTCGGCGCGCAATCCGCATGGCGGCAACTGGTCGACCTGATCGGACGCCGGCGTGTGCCGCCGGGTATCAACGCCATCGCGAAACTCAAGGCGATTCGCGCGCATGTGCCCGCACCGATTCGCGCCGCCAGCGCACGCGGGTTGGCTTTTGCCGATCCGCCGGCCGCGCTCGTCCAGCTTTTTGCCGAAGACGACGCCGCCATCGCAGCGCCCGTGCTGCGTACGGCACGCTTGCGTGCCGAAGAGTGGGTCGAGATGCTGACTGGCATGTCGCCCGCCGCGCGTTCTGTCCTGCGCCATCGCCGCGACCTGCCGCCAGCGGTGAATCGCGCGCTGGAAGGGTTCGGTAGCGTCGATTTCGTGTTGTCGTCCGGCAACGCCGTTGCGCCTACACCGGTGCGGATCCAGCGGCCCGTGATGCCTCGTCGGATCGAAGAAGCGCCGCCTGCCGTCGAGGCCCCCGACACAGGGCCGGTCGAGGTCGTCGAGACTGAAACGGTTGAGACTATGGGCGCTGAGGCCGCCCCTATCGGTGAGCATCCGCCTGTCGAAACCATGACGATCGACTGGACCGACGTGCTCGGCCCATTGCCCGCCAATGAACCGGCACGCGCGACCGAAGAGGCTGCCGTAGCCGGGCATATCGCTCAGACGCCCGAGGTCGAAGGGTCAGCCGTTGAGCCGCACGAGACCGTGCCACCCGAATCGACATTCGTCTCGCTCGGCAGCGTCGCGCGTGGCCTGCCGGTCGTAGCGGAAGCGCTGCGCCAGCATGAGGATACGGAGCACGACGAACTGGCGGACATCCTCGAACTGCTCGAGGTGGCCGGGCCCGAGGTTGATTCGCGGCCGGTCGAGCCCGATGAACCCGTCGAGGCGGTCGAGCTTCTGGACGAGGCCGGGTCAGTTGCGGCGCCGGAGGCGGGCGCCGACGTGATCGAGATAACCGCGCTGCAGCCGCCGCCGGCCGAGGCGGCGAGCGGCATGTTCCAGATCGCCGAACTGGTCGCACGGATCGACGCCTATCAGCGGCAGCGCGAAGAATCGCCTGCCGCGCCGATGGTCGCCGAGATGCCGCCGGAACTGTTCGAGCTCGAAGCGGTCCAGGCGCAGAGTTTCCGGTTCGAGACCGATGCGTCGGGCGTCGTTCGCTGGATCGAGGGCGCGACGCGCGCACCGCTGATCGGCCTCTCGCTCGATCTTGCTGCGCTGCCGGGCGGATCGCGAGTCGATGGTGCCGTGACGGGAGCGTTCCGCAGACGCGCGGGGTTTGCCGATGCACGCCTCGTCGTCGGTGGCGATACGGATGCGGCCGGCCATTGGCGGGTAACCGGCATTCCGGTGTTCGACCGCGAGAGCGGCCGCTTCACCGGCTATAGGGGCACGGCGCGGCGTCCGCGCCCCGACGAGACCGCCGAGCCGCGCGCGGTGCGCAACCCGGCGTCCGACGCACTGCGCCAGCTCGTCCATGAACTGCGCACGCCGACCAATGCGATCGCCGGCTTTGCCGAGATGATCGAGGCGCAGATGCTTGGACCGGTGCCCCAGGCCTATCGTGGTTTTGCGACCGATATCCGCGGCCAGGCGGGCAGCCTGCTGACGGCGATCGACGATATCGACATGGCGGCGCGGATCGAATCCAAGGCACTCGACCTGCGTCCGGGAGAGGTGCCGCTGGTGCCGCTGCTAGAGCGGATTACGAGCGACCTGTCGCCGCTCGCGACGCTGCGCGGCACGACGATCGACGTCCAGGCCAGCGTCGGCGACCTGACCATCGCGGGGGATGACCGTGCGGTGGAGCGCCTGATCGGGCGGCTCATGGCAACGCTGGTCGCATCCGGCGGCCGAGGCGAGCGGATCGGAATCGCGGCGACGCTCGATACGGATTCGATGATCGCGATCGTGTTCGATCGCCCTGCCGCATTGGCCGCCTATGACGGCGAAAGTCTGTTGACGATCGACGCCGAGACCGAGGCGGACAGGGAAGGGGCGCCCCTGCTCGGCACTGGCTTCGCCCTGCGGCTCGCGCGCAATCTCGCCACCGAGCTGCGCGGTGCGCTCGTCATTGGTGACAAAGCCTTGACTTTGCGGCTGCCGGCCGCCGTTATCGCCAGCGTGGAGCAGGTTTCTTCCAGCTGATCGTGGACCAATCCACCTCTTCCGATGGTGCGGTGCCGGGGTACCGCGTCCCGCCGCCTTCCGCCGCCGATCTGATCGCCTGGCCCGAGGATTTCGGCACGCGCTTCACGATTTTCGTCGATACCGAGGAAGAGTTTGACTGGAATGCCCCGCTCGGGCGGGACAATCATGCCCTTTCGCATGTCACCGCTATCCCCGAGGCGCATCGTCGCTTCGCCGACCGCGGCGTGCCGCTGACCTATATGGTGGATTACCCGATCGCGACCGATCCTGTGGCGATCGACCTGCTGCGCTCGGTGCTCGCCGATGGCATATCGGCGGTCGGAACCCAGCTTCATCCATGGGTCAATCCGCCGTTCGACGAAGTGCTGGCGCCTGCCAACAGCTTTGCCGGAAACCTGCCCGAGGCGCTGGAAGCAGCCAAGATCGACGCGCTGACAGGGGCGATCGAGACTGCCTTCGGCGTCGCGCCGCGCGCTTATCGCGCCGGCCGCTACGGCATCGGCCCGGCGACGTTCCGCCTGCTCGCCGCGCGCGGCTACAGACTCGATAGTTCGATGCGTTCTTCCTATCGCTATGGCGACGAGGGCGGACCCGATTTTGCCGCGATCGGCAACCATGGCTTCCATGTCGGCCCGATGATCGAACTGCCGCTGACCACCGTATTCACCGGGCTGGCGCGGCGCGGCGGGATCGGGCTGTACAATGCGCTCGGCAAGCTGCCCAAGGGGCGCGGCCTTTTCGCGCGGACGCATCTTTTGTCCCGCGTCGCGCTGACGCCGGAGGAGATGCCGCTCGCGGATGCGCGCGAGGCGGTGGCCGTCGCGGTGGGGGAAGGGGTGCGGGTGCTCAACTTCTCCTTCCATTCGCCCTCGGTCGCCCCGGGACATACCCCGTATGTGCGCGATGCATCGGATCTTGCTGCATTCTACCATTGGTGGGACCGGATCTTCGCCGATCTGGAGCGTCGCGGCGTCGCGGCGGCATCGCTTGGACAGATCATCGACGCTGCGGCCTTGCCACCGGAGCGGACGCTCCGCTAACGAGCGGCTTGGTGGGGCCTGTAGCTCAACTGGTTAGAGCTGTCCGCTCATAACGGATAGGTTGCGGGTTCAAGTCCTGCCGGGCCCACCAAGACTACCTCTCAGCTCTTCGATATGGTATCAGGAAACCGTTGTTATTCAACAGGTTCCTGGGATTGTTCTGCGGGTTCTCGCCGATTCGGGAGGGCTCTTTCTCCTGGTCACGAAGAGCGGCGCGAGGTCGTGGCGCTACAAGTATCGATTCGGCGTGAAAGAGGAGCTCTTGACGCTCCGGCTTAACCCGACGTCGGACTGGTCGGCGCCCGAGAACTGCCCGACGAAGCACGCAAGCTGGTTCGCGCGGGAAAGGATCCGGCTCATGAGGCGCAGAAGAAGCGCGATGCCGAGATCGACGCCGCAAACGCGACGTTTCGCAAGCAGGCCGAGGAATGGATGACGGATCAGGCGCCGGTTTGGTCGCCACCGGGCGCCTGCCGAGGGCGATGACGATACGGAATTGATCTGTTTCAGTCGTACGGTTCCAGGCCTACGCCACCCAGGGACTTCCCACTCGGGCTCATTCGAGCAAACCCCAGATTTGAGCAGCTCAATCCGACCCAGCGTGTCGATTTAGCCAAGCATCGGTGGTAGGTGCCAACGCATCGCCGGTACCGATCAAGCGGCGGCACGGAGAAGATGATGCAACGACGCGCCGTGAAATCGGCAATGAGAACATTCGAGGTGCTGGAGCTTTTTGCCGAACGCCGACGTCCGATGGCGCTCCATGAAATCTATTCGGAGCTTGGCTATCCGCAATCGAGCACGACCAATCTGCTCAAGAGCATGGTCCTGCTCGGTTATCTGAACTACAACCGCGTCAAGCGCACGTATCTGCCGACCATGCGGCTTAACCAGCTGGGCAATTGGGTGGCGGGCTATATCCAGGCGGAAGGCGGCTTTCGCGATCTGGTCAACGAGATGCAGCGCCGCACAGACGAGACCGTCGGCCTATCGACACAGAACGACCTGTTCGTCCAATATCTGTTCCTGCGGGGCCCGGATCACGAATTCAAGAACGTGCCGCCCGACGGCACGATGCGGCTGCTGGTCGATTCGAGCGGAGGGCGTGCGATGATGGCCCGGATGACCGATCGGGCGATCGATAAATTGTGCCGCTACACGAATCATTACGAGATGAAAGACGACCGCGTCAGTTATGACGAGATCATGAAAGATGTCGGCTGGATCCGGCAGGTTGGCTATTGCTACTTCCCCAACTGGCCCACGCCCGATGTATCGTCGATCTCGATCGCGCTGGATGCCGAGCTGCATGGCATCCCACTGGCGATCGGCGTCGGGGGCCTGGCCGATCGCATATCGCGCAACAAGTCCGACATATTGGCGGTGATGCGCGAGATGATCGCCGAATTCAACGAGCGCACCCATGCCACGCGGGCGGCTGTGGCCGGCGTCGAGGAGGAGTAAAGGCCGGCGCTGCAGCGTGTTCGTTCAAGGCTCACGATCCGCATATGTGATTTTCGCAGGGGGCCGGCGGTTTGTCATCCGCTCTGCCGCCATCCGCCGCATTGTCGCTCCATACGCTTGAATGTGGAGAGGTTTTCAAGATGGGCGAGAGTGAAGAACCGCGGCGGCCGGCTTCCGGCGGCGTCGTGACTCTGGATGCCGTGGTGGTCGGCGCCGGTTTTGGCGGCATGTACATGACCTATCGGCTTCGCGAGCGCGGTATGCGCGTCATCGGCATCGAGGCCGGCGGCGATGTCGGCGGCGTGTGGTACTGGAACCGCTATCCGGGCGCGCGGTGCGATCTGATGTGCGTCGACTACAGCTATTCCTTCTCGGACGAGATCCAGCAGGAATGGACGTGGAGCGAGCAATTCGCCGCGCAGCCTGAAATTCTCGCCTACGCCAATTTCGTCGCCGACAAGCTCGACCTGCGCAAGGATTTCACTTTCGCGACGCGCGTCGTCAGCGCGGTGTGGGATGAGGATCGCCGCCTGTGGACGGTCAAGACCGACCAGGGTGATATCTATGAGGCGACCTATTGCATCATGGCGACAGGACCTCTTTCGATCCCAAAGGATCCGGAGATCGCCGGCCTCGACCGGTTCGAGGGCGATATCTTTCGCGCGCAGAAATGGCCGCATGAGCAGGTCGATTTCTCCGGCCGGCGCGTCGGCCTGATCGGTACCGGTTCGACCGGGATCCAGATCGTAACCGAGGTCGGCAAGGCGGTGGGAGAATTATACGTTTTCCAACGGACGCCCAGCTTCACCATGCCGATGCGGAACGACAAGCTCGATCCCGAGCATGTGAAGGAGATCAAAGACCATTATGGCGGCCTGCGCGCCGCGGCGCGCGCCAGCCAGCTTGGCGGCGTGCGCCCCTCATCGACCCGCCCGTTCTTCAGCCTGCCGCGTGCGCAGCGTCAGCAGTTGATGGAAGATGCCTGGAAGGCGGGTGGCCATGCCTTTCTCGGCACATTCTCCGACCTGATGAGCAATACGGATGCGAACGAACAGGTCGCGGAGTTTGTGCGCGGAAAGATTGGTGACGTCGTGAAAGACCCCACAACTGCCGAGGCGCTGAAACCGCGCGGCTACCCGATCTTCGCGCGCCGCCCGTGCCTCGACACCAGCTATTACGAGCAGTTCAACAAGCCGAATGTGCATCTGATCGATTTGTTCGCGAACCCGATCTCCGAGATCACCGAGACCGGCGTGAAGCTGCAGGACGGGGAGGTGCCGCTCGATGCGCTGATCCTTGCGACTGGCTATGACGGGCTGACCGGCGCGCTGATGGCCTTCGAGGTGCGTGGGCGCGACGGGCAGGATCTGCGGGAGAAGTGGCAAGACGGTGCCATATCCTATCTCGGCCTGATGCTGGCCGGCTTTCCCAACCTATTCATGGTTTGCGGCGCCAACGGACCGGCGGCGCTCGCCAACATCATCTCGATCAACGAACAGAATGTCGATTGGATCTGCGCGCTGCTCGACCATATGGAGGGAACTGGCATGGCGACGGCCGAGCCGACCCCGGAGAGCGAGGAACGCTGGATGGAGATCGTCCGTGTGCTCGCCGAGAAGACGCTGCTCTCAAAGGCCAACACCTGGTATGTCGGCGCAAACGTCGAGGGCAAGACACGCGGACTGACGATGTTTGCCGGCGGGTTTGCGAGCTATGGTGAATATTGCCGGGCAGCGGCGGATTGCGGCTATGTCGAACTGATGTTCGAACCTTCCAGCGCGTTGGCGAACGCCTGATCGCGGCCGGAACCAACGCCCCCAACGCTGCGCGCCACACTTTCGGTGGCGTGCAGCGTGCCGCACCTCGGCAAGAATATGCGCTGGGACTTCTGCTAAGGTTCGGGAGCGTGAAGCCGGAACGCCCTTATGTCAGCTTCGGCCGGTCATCATCCCACACCGCCGAGATGGTCGCGGTAACGAGCGCGCAATTCGGTCTTGAGCAACTTGCCCGTCGCAGTGTGCGGCAGGTCGTCGACGACCAGCACGTCGTCGGGCAGCCACCATCTGGCGACATGGTCGGTCAGATGATCGAGCATCGCGGGCTTTTCGACGCGTTCGCCCGGATGCAGGCGCAGGAGGAGCAATGGCCGCTCCTGCCAGCGCGGATGCGGCACTCCGATCACCGCCGCCTCGGCCACTGCGGGGTGCGCGGTGGCGGCGTTTTCCAGATCGATCGAACTGATCCACTCCCCGCCTGACTTGATCACGTCCTTCGCGCGATCGGTGAGGTGGAGGAAGCCGTCCGCGTCGATCCGCGCCACGTCGCCGGTGTCGAGCCAGCCATCGGCATCGACTGCCGAACCCGGTTCCGCCCCGTAATACGCGTTGAGCACCCATGGCCCGCGAACCTTGAGCAGCCCGGAGCCCACACCATCGTGCGGCAACGCGTTGCCATCCTCATTCTCGACACGCAGTTCGATACCGAACACCGCACGCCCCTGGCACGCCAATATATCGGTCAGTGCATCGCCGCTCAGCTCCGCCTGATGCGCAAGCGGCTGGCACACGGTGGATACGGGGCTCGTCTCCGTCATGCCCCAGGCCTGGTTGGCGGTGACGCCGAGCAGATGGCGGAATTTCTCGATTAGCGCGCGAGGCGTCGCCGCGCCGCCCATGAACACCCTGTTGAGTTTCAGCGCGGCGCGGTCCGCTTCGCTTACCTCGCGTTCAAGATAGTCGAGCACGGAGAACCACAAGGTCGGCACACCTAGCGAGAAGGTGACGCCCTCGTCGCGAAGCAGCTGGTAGATGGACGCACCATCCAGCGCCGATCCCGGCATCACGAGCTTTGCGCCACACATCGCCGACGTGAAGGGCAAGCCCCAGGCGTTGACATGGAACAGGGGCGGCGCGAGCAGCACCGTGTCGCGCGCCGACAGCGCCATGGAATCCGCCGCGCACGCCGCGAACGCGTGGAGCACGGTCGAGCGATGGCTGTAGAGCACGCCTTTCGGGTTGCCGGTCGTGCCGCTGGTGTAGCACAGGCTGGAGGCGGTATCCTCGTCAAGCGCGGGCCAGGCTGCGATCGGTTCGGCAGCGGCGACAAGGTCGTGATAGGCGAGCAGGCCGGGCAGGGCGCTCTCCGGCATCTCGTCGCCCGCGCACAAGATGATGACCCGCTCGATCCCGGCCAGGTCCGCGATTATCGGTTCCACGATCGGTAGCAGATCCGGATCGATGCACAGGATGCGCGCACCGCCGTGATCGACGATGTAGCGGATCTGCTCGGCAAAGAGGCGGGGATTTACCGTGTGCAGCACCATGCCTGCCGCGGTGACGCCATAATAGAGCTCGAGGTGCGGCAGCCGGTTCCACGCCAGTGTCGCGATGCGGTCGCCGGCTTGCGCTCCGAGCGCCGCGAGCGCCGCCGCCACCTGCCGCGCCCGCCGCGAGACCGTGCCCCAGTCCGACCGCTCCAGTTCTCCGTCCGCGCGGCGCGAGATGATCTCCGTGCGGCCATGATTGCGCGCGGCATGGTCGATCAGCGCGCCAGTGGTCAGCTGCTGCTGTTGCATCAGGCCGATCATGTCTTTCTCCGAATCTTGGGGTCAGGCCGCCGCCGCGTCTTCGCGGTGGACGAGGCGGGTCGCGTGAATGAACATCAGGCCGCTCAGCAACATTGGCAGGCCAACCAGCGAAATGGCGAAGCGCAGACCCTGGATCGCGCCGAACCAGCCAGTAAACAGATCGCTCATGACGCCGACGAACAGCGGCCCGAGCGCCAGACCGATAAGGTTCACGAACAGGATCTGAATCGCCACCGCCATGCCGCGCATGCGCGGTTCGGCGACGGTCTGGATCGCGGCATAGACCGGGCCGTAGCTCATCGTCTGGCAGAACAGCGCGGCGCCGAACAGTCCGAGCGACACGCGCATATCGCCAGCCAGCGCCACCAATGTGAACAGGGGCGCGGCGGCAGTAATCGCGACGGCGCAGAACAGCACGTAATTGGCGATGCTGGAGCGGGCGACCCGATCCGACAGGAAACCACCCAGAAAGGTGCCGAGCCCGCCGCAAATGCCGACCATCAGCCCGAGCAGGACGCCGAGCAAGGCAGTCGGCGCCATGCCGACGCTGCTTGCCAGGGCACCCAATTGCTCAGGGTGAGTACGGATATACAGCGAGCCTGAAAACGCACTGAGCCCGTAGAAACCGAAGGCGGAGAAGCCGGATGCCACGCAGATATACGCGAACGATCGCTTGCGCCACAGCACAGCCAGCCCGGCGCGCAGCGGAATGTGCACCGCGGGGGCGGCGCTGGTCTGGCGCCGCGGCTCCTTCATGGCGAATGGCACGATCACGGCCAGCAACAATCCCGGCGCGCCGGCGATGAAGAACGCCCAACGCCAGCCGAGCGTGGAGGCGAGGATGCCCCCGACGACCAGGCCGGTCAGCGATCCCAACGGCACCCCCATCTGGTACATGGCGAGCGCCAGCGCACGGCGATGGCGAGGCACGTAATCGGTGATCAGGCTGTGTGCGGCCGGCGTGCAGCCTGCTTCGCCCACGCCGACGCCGACGCGGGTCAGCAGCATCTGGCCGAAGCTGCGCGTGAAGCCGCAGGCAATGGTGAAGATGCTCCACACGGCAAGGGCGCCGGAGATCATGTGCACGCGGTTGGTTTTGTCGGCGAAGCGCGCCAGCGGCAGGCCCGCGGCGGTGTAGAGCAGCGCAAAGGCGAGGCCGCTGATCGCGCCGATCTGGCTGTCGGACAGGTCCAGGTCCGCCTTGATCGGCTCGACCAGGATGGTCAGGATCTGCCTGTCGAAGAAATTGAGCGTGTAGATCAGCATCATCAGCAGCATGATGCCGAGCGGGAAGACCTTTGCGTCGCCACCGTCGTGTGGTGTGGTTCCCGGAGTCGGGGAGGGGGCGTGATCGCCGGCGAGCGGATCGGGTAGCGCAAGGCCGTCCGGGCTGGTTAACGGAAACCGGGCTATCGTCTGATCCGTCACGTTACTCTCCTGCCGCCGATCTGCCGCCGGGGCGTGATGGGATGATAGGGCGACAGCCACGCATGTTGATCGCGCCGTGCGTCACGCGCCGATTATCACCTATGTAAATTGCTGCTGCCGCGCCGCGGGACGCGGGATATTGTGCATCCGTCGCGTCATTCTCGGCTCCGATAAAAGGCGGGAGAGGCAGCGCATGCGGCGCATCGACGCGCATCATCATCTGTGGGATGTGGGCAGCGGACATCATCCTATGCTGTCCGCCGCGCCGGTCGCGCGCTTCTGGGGCAACAGTGCGGAACTGCGCCGACACTATGATGTAGAGGCGTTCACGGTGGACGCGCGCGCCGCCGGCGTGGTCGCCTCCGTGCATGTCGAGGCCGCCTTTACGCCGCCGGACGGCGAAGCGCAGGCGATGCAAGCAGTCGCCGATGCCCATGGCTTTCCGCACGCCTTTCTGACCCGGATCGATCTTGCGGCGGAAGACGCCGGCGCACGGATCGCCGCCGATGCCGTTTTCGCCAATTGGCGTGGCATCCGTATCACCACCGAATGGCCGGGCAATCCCGGGCTGAAGCGTCCGGCACGCACGCCGTTTGCCGATGCCGACTGGCGGCGTGGCTATGCTGCGCTCGGCGCGGCGGGCGGCGTAGCCGATATCATGCTCTGGCCTGAGCAACTGGAGGAAGCTGCGACGCTGGCGCGCGACTTTCCCGACACCTGGATAGTCATTGAGCATTTCGCGCTTGCCGATGGCAACCCTGTCTGGGCCGATGGCATGGCGCGGCTTGCCGCCTGTCGTAATGTTGCGGTGAAGCTCTCGGGGCCGGGGCTCGTGCGACGCGACTGGTCGGCGGACACGATCCGACCGATGATCCTGCACCTGCTCGGCCTGTTCGGCAGCGATCGGCTGATGATCGGCAGCAACGCCCCGGTCGATCTGGTGATGGCGGATTACCCGACGATTGTCGCGCGCTTCGACGCCGCCATCCAGGATCTGCCCGATACCGACCGCCGGGCGCTGTGGCACGACACCGCCGCGTGCATTTATCGCATTGCGGGGCGGAATTGATGGAGATCGCCTTTTTCGGAGAGCATCGCTGCAGGCTCGGCGAAAGCCCGGTATGGGATGACGCAGGGCACTGCCTGTGGTGGGTGGATTCGCTCGCCGGGCTCATTCACGCCGCCTCCACCGATGGCACGCTGCGCGCGACGCTGCCGCAGGATCGGCCGATCGGAAGTATTGGGCTGGCCGATGGCGGGCTGGTCGCGGCGCTGGCGGACGGCTTCTATCGCATCGACGGTGAAACTGGCGGCGCGAGCGCCATCGCGCTGCTGCCGGAAGACAGGACGCTGCGGCTCAACGACGGCAAGGCCGATCGCGCCGGTCGCTTCCTGAGCGGCCAGATGCATGTGCACGGCACCGGCACCGAGCCGAGTGACGCCTTGTTGTGGCAACTGGACGCGGGGAATGCACGCGATCTGGTAGGCGGGCTGAAGCTGACCAACGCGATCTGCTTCTCACCCGATGGCGGAACGCTCTATTTCGCCGACAGCCTGGAGGGCGTAATCCGCGCTCACCCATACGACTCCGCAACAGGCGCCATCGGGCCGCGCCGCGATCTGGTCGATTGCCGACCGCATGGCTCGGGCCCGGACGGCGCCACGGTGGATGCCGACGGCAATCTCTGGGTTGCGCTCGTCCTTGCGCAACGGATCGCCTGCATCGCGCCCGACGGCAGGATGCTGCGCAGCATCGACCTGCCGATCCCGTATCCTGCCTGTCCCGCATTCGGCGGGCCGGGACTCGACACGCTGTATGTCACCAGCATCGCGGACTCCGGTCAGCGCCTGAAGAGCGACCATCCCGATGCCGGGCGGATCGTCGCCATTACCGGGCTGGGCGCGCGGGGCCTGCAGGAGGGGCGCTACCGGGACAATCACATCCGCGAATAGTCCGGCGCGCGTCGCACCCGGCATTGCCCGGCCGGGAGCGGCACCGCACCATCTCGCCCGAGAGGATCGAAAAGAACCATGAACCTGGATTTCGACGCCGCCGACCTCGCCTTTCAGAGCGAGGTGCGGGAATTTTTTGCCGAGGGCATCCCGGACGCCTGGCGCACCAGAGTGCGCAGTGGGCTCCGGCTCGAGCCCGAGGACCTCGTCTACTACCAGCGGCGCCTCAACGATCGCGGTTGGGGTGCGCCGACCTGGCCCAAGGAATATGGCGGCACCGGCTGGACGCCGACGCAGCAATATATCTTCTGGAACGAGGCGGCACGCGCCGATGCTCCCGCGCAGTTCCATCAGGGACTGGAGCTTATCGGACCGATCATCTTCACCTATGGCACGCCTGAACAGAAGGCGCGTTATCTGCCGCGCATCCTGACGCTGGAGGATTGGTGGTGCCAAGGCTATTCGGAGCCTGGCGCCGGTTCCGATCTCGCGGCATTGCGCACCCGCGCCGATCGCGATGGTGACCATTATGTCATCAACGGGCAGAAGATGTGGACCAGCTATGCGCATGTCGCGAGCCACGTCTTCGTGCTCGCCCGCACCTCGCAGGAGGCCAAGCGCCAGCAGGGCATCTCGCTGATCCTGGTCGACATGAACACGCCGGGCCTGCGCGTGCAGAAGATCCCGACGATGGACGAGAAATACCATACCAACGAACTGTTCTTCGACGATGTGCGCGTTCCGGTGGGAAATCTGCTGGGCGAAGAGGGCAGGGGTTGGGGCTATGGCAAGGTGCTGCTCGACCGCGAGCGGATGGTCAGCGCCGCCACCGCCATTTTCCTGACCCAGACGGTGCGTGGCATTCGTGATGCGGCGACCAGGCGGCGGATCGGCAATCTGCCGCTGATCGAGACGCCGGGCTTCGCGGCGAAGCTCGCACAATATGAGATCGAAGTAATTGCACTGCAGACCATGGTGCTGCGATTGATGGACGATGCGGCGCGTGGCGCGGATTCCGGCCCGCGCGGCTCTATGGTCAAGCTGCGCTGGTCGCAGCTGACTCAAGCCGGCACCGCCTTGTGGGTCGAGGCGCTGGGGCCGGAGGCGGCGCATTTCGCCGCTCTCGGCGACACCGACACGGGCGCCGACATGCCGTACGCGGTGCAGGGCGCGCTCTATGCGCGCGTCACCTCGATCTATGGCGGATCGAGCGAGATCCAGCACAATATCATCGCGCGCCGCGCGCTCGGCCTGTAAGGAGGGCCGCTCCGATGGATTTCAGCTATTCCGACGAACAGCAGATGCTGCGAGACAGCGTCGATCGCTTTGGCGCGGAGAAATGGGCGGCGTCCGATCGCCTGAAGATCCTGGCCGCCGGGCCGGAGGCTGCCAGACGGCGCTGGGCCGAGATGGCGGAGCTGGGCTGGCTGATGCTGCCGATCGCGGAAGGCGATGGCGGGCTTGGCGGCGGCCCGGTCGAGACAATGGCGTTGATGGAAGGGATCGGTCGTCACCTGATCGCGGTGCCCTATGTCAGTTGTTGTGTGCTCGTGCCGGCGCTGCTTGCCGGCAGCGATGCGGGCGCCGACCTGCTGGCGCGCATCGGTGCCGGCGAGGCTCTGGCTGCGGCGGGATTGATCGAGGCCGATGGCGGCTATGATCTCAACCGTGTCGCCACGCGTGCCGAACAGGGACCGGAAGGCTGGCGGCTGTGGGGCGCGAAGGCCCATGTCGAGGATGGTGCCGACGCGGACTGGTTCCTCGTTTCCGCGCGCACCGCCGGCGGGACCGATGAACGTGATGGCATCGGCTTGTTCCTGTTGCCGCGCGCAGCGGACGGTCTGACGGTCGAGACCTTCCGCGCGATCGATGGCCATCGCCACGCCAGGCTTACCCTGGAGAACGTCGCTGCCCTGCCGGTCGGCGATGCGGAAAGCGCGCTGCCGGTCATCGAGGCGGCAGTGGATCGCGCTATCGCAGCGCAGCTTGCCGAGGCGGTCGGATCGATGGAGGCGGCGTCAGCTGCGACGCTCGATTATATCCGCACGCGCCAGCAGTTCGGTGTGGCGATCGGGAGCTTCCAGGTGTTGCAGCACCGCATGGTCGACATGATCGTCGCAGGCGAGGAAGCGCGGTCGATGGCCTATCACGCGACGCTCAACCTGCACCGGGGCGTGGCCGAGCGCGCCCGCGCCGTTGCGGCGGGCAAGGTGCGCGTGTCCGAAAGCGGCATCTATGTCGGCCAGCAGGCGGTGCAACTGCACGGCGGCGTTGGCATCAGCGAGGAACTGATCGTCAGTCACCATCTGCGCCGCCAGATGATGCTCAACCTCGCTTTCGGCCCCGCCGACCATCACCGCGCGCGCTTCGCCGCGACGCCCGCCTGAGGAGAGCCTTGTGACCCCGCACGACCTGATCGACCGCGCCATGATCCATGACTGCCTGCTGCGCTATTGCCGCGGCATCGACCGTGTGGACGAAGCCGCGCTGCGTTCCGCCTATTGGCCCGACGGCACCGACGATCACGGGCAGTACAAGGGCAGCGCGGAAGGGTTTTGCGACTGGGCGATGAGCGTGCTGCCGAAAATCGATCGCGGCATCCACCAGCTGCACAACATGCTGATCGAATTGCGCGACGGCGGCGCGGCGGTCGAGACCTATTTCTCCGCCTTCCAACGCCAGCCAGGCCCGGACGGGCTGCAGCAATGGGACCTGAAGGGCCGCTATGTCGACTGGTTCGAAAAGCGCGGCGAGGAGTGGCGCATCCTGAATCGCGTGGTGATCTACGACTGGGTCGAGCAGATGCCACTGCCCCAGGGCAGCGAGGAGGAACGCTTCGGCGCGCGCAAGCCGGTCGGTGGACGATATCCCGACGATCCCGTCTACGCGCTGTTCGGATGACCGCGCTGGAGGCGGGCAGACATGCGCTGGTCACCGGCGGCGCACGGGGTATCGGCCGGGCGATCGCGGGCGTGCTGTCGGCCGCGGGCTGGCACGTCACCGCTGCCGACATCGACACATCCGCTGCCGGCGATGAGACGCCCGATCTTCGCATCGCCGATGTGACGCTCGACGTGACGGACCGTGCAGCAGTGGCGGCGCTGATGGAGGAGCGGGGACCATTCGACGTGGTCGTCAACAACGCGGCAATCCCCGCCGACATGCTGCCCTTCGCCGAGCTGACGCCCGGGCATTTCGCCCGCGCGCTGCGCATCAATGTGATGGGCAGCTTCATCGTCGCGCAGGAAGCCGCCCGGCGCATGGAAAGCGGCGTGATCGTCAACATCGCCTCGCGCGGCTATCTCGGTGGGATCGGCGGCGCGCACTATGTCGCGTCCAAGGCTGCGGTGGTCGGCATGACCCGCGCCATGGCAGTCGAGCTGCGCTGGCGCGGCATCGTCGTCAACGCGGTAGCGCCAGGCATGGTCGAGACGCGGATGATCGAGGGTTTCTCGCCCGCCATGCGCGAAAAGCTGACCGAAATGGAGCCGGGCGGCCGCCCGCTCGACCCCGCGGTGATCGCCGGAGCGGTCGCCTATCTCGCCTCCCCCGCGGGCCGGTCAATGACTGGCCAGATATTGCTGGTCGATGGCGGCAAGACCATCGGCGTGGGACTGTATTGAGTATGACGCCAATGACCGCACCGCACCGCCTGCTGACCATCGGACCCGCCGGAGCCGTCGCTGCGATCGCCGCCAGGTTGATCGCGGGTGGCGCTTACGTCGCGGCGGAGCACGGCGTCGATGCCGTCCTGATCGACGGCACCGACAGCGCGGTGGAGACACCGTTTCTCGATCTCACCGATAGCGCCTTCGCCACCCAGCTAATTGACGCGACGCTCGGTCGCGTGGCCGCGCTGCAGACTGCGTTGGAGCACATCGCCCCGGCCGCCAGCATCGTCGTTATCGGCACCGACGCGCATCTCGGCCGCTGGCATGCCACAGGGCAGGCGGCGGCCAGCGCCGCGCTGGTCGGCATCGTGCGCAGTATGGCGATGGAATACGGCCGCCACGGCGTGCGCGCCAATCTGGTCGCGCTGCCGCTCGGCACGACGGCGGGCGACGACCTGGTGATCGCGGATGCGGCAATCCAGGCTGCAGCGTTGTTCGACGCCCTGTCGATCACCGGCGAGACGGTGCTGATCGATAGCGGCAACAACCTGAAGTTTCGTCAGGCCCGCCGCCGCTGACCGAGGTCAGGCCGCCGCCAGCCCCAGTTCCTCAAGCGCGATCTCCAGTGCGCGGCGATAGTCGCTCTTGCCGCTCGCGTGCCGAGGCAGGTCGTCGAGCACAATGATCCGCTTGGGCAGTTTGTAGGCGGCCAGGTCCTGCAGCATCGCGGCATGCGCGGCGCTCTCGTCATAACCATCGGAGGTGCGCGCCAGGCCGATCACCTTCTTGCCCCACACCGGGTCCGGCACGCCGACGATGATCGCATCCTCGATGCCGGGTGCGCGCTTCATCGCTTCCTCCACCTCCTCGGCGAACACCTTCTCGCCGCCGGTGTTGATCACCATGTTGCCGCGTCCGATCAGCCGCAGCCGCCCGTCCGCCTCGCGTACCGCCATATCCCCGGGGATCGCGAACGTCTCATCGCCGATCCGGCGATAGGTCGCGGCGGTCTTCGCCGGATCGCCATGATAGCCGAGCGCGAACGGCGGGCGCCGTGCCAGCCAGCCCTCGCCGGGTTCGCCGGCCTCCAGCACGCGGTCCGTCTCCGGCTCGATCAGCACGGTGTGCCGGCCCGGCTCGAAATATCCGGTCGGGGTCTCGTTCGCCGCTGTCGTGATGGCATAGCCAAAGCCCGACGCTTCCGACGCTCCCAGAATATCGACCAACGTCACCTGTGGCAGCGCCTGCACCAGGATTTGCTTGACCTCGCGGCTCCACATCAGCCCGGCAGAGGAAATGACGCGCATCGCCGCGAGATCCCACCGGCCAGGGAATTTCTGCAGCGCCTGTGCCATCGGCCGCGCGAAGACATCGCCCACGATCAGGATGCGCGTCGCCTGTGTCCGCGCGGCTTCGTCCCACAATTCTTCTGCGTCGAAGCGCGGATTGGGCAACAATATAGCCGTGCCGCCACCGACCAGTTCCGCCATCGAACTGTTGAGGCCCGCGCCATGCATCAGCGGGCAGGCGGGAATGACGCGGCCGGGCGCTGCCGCGCCGGCGACCATCGCGACATGATCGGCCATGTCGCGCACCACGGTCCTGATCGTCGGCGCTTCCAGCTGTGCGGTGCGCGCATCGCCCGATCGCCACATCACGCCCTTGGGCTTGCCCGTCGTCCCGCCGGTATAGAGCAGATAGCCGTCCTCGGACGATCGCACGATATCCAGCGGACTGCCGTCGCCGTAGCGCGCCATCGCTTCGTACGTCCCGCCCTGGTCGATCTGCACGTCGAGGTTCAGGTCATGCAGGCGCTCGAACAATGGCGCGACGAGCGACGCGAACTCGCCCTGGTAGAACAGCGCCTGCGCCTGGCAATCGGCCAGGACATATTCGATTTCGGCGGTCGTATAGCGATAGTTGATGTTGACGTGGCACAGCCGCGCCTTGAACGCGGCACAGGCGATCTCGATGAATTCGGGAATGTTGCGCGCCAGGATCGCGACGCGGGCACCGGTCGGCAACCCGGCGGCGAGCATTGCGCGCGCGACGCGGTTGGTGCGCGCGTCAAACTCGGCCCAGCTTATCACGCGCGCGCCGTGGATCAGCGCCGGCCGCTCCCCCGGCACATTGGCGGCGGTCGCGTCCAGCAGGTCGCCGAAGTTCCAGTCCATCGCCGTGCGGCGCGGTGCCGCGTCCTCCCCGGCCACCGCTTCAGCGTCCCTGGAAGACGGGCTTGCGCTTCTCGACGAACGCCGCCACCGCTTCCCTGGCATCTTCCGATTGCGCCAGCTTTGCCGTGTTGCCCTGCTCGTAGATGTAGCCGTCGCGCAGTGTCATGTTCTCGATGGTGCGCATGCTATCCTTGGCCAGGCGCGTGGCGAGCGGGCTCTTGGAAGCGATGTTGGCCGCCATCTCCATGACGAACGGCATCAGTTCATCATGCGGCAGGCACGCCTCGATCACCCCGCGGCGGTACAGTTCCTCCGCCGGCGCGCGATAGCCGGTCAGCATCATGCGCCTGGCCAACGAATGCGGCAGAATCCGTGCCGCGTGCTTGCCGCCGCCCATCAGCCCGACATCGACTTCGGGCAGGCCGAACACCGCGCGCTCCGATGCGACGATGATGTCGCACGCCGACACCAGGCCGAGGCCGGCACCCAGCGCGGGGCCATTCACCGCGGCGATCGTCGGCTTTGAGTTATCGGCGATGCAATAACCCACTTCGCGCACCCAGCGGTTGCGCGCCCAGCGCGCGCCCGGTGCCGACAGATCCATGCGGTTCTTGAGTTCCGCGCCAGCCGAAAAGCATTTGCCGGCACCAGTCAGCACGACGCAACGCACGTCGTCGCGATCGTTGAACGTGTCGAAGATCGCGATCAGTTCCTGGATGAGCTCCATCGGCTGCGCGTTGACGGGCGGGTTGTCTAGGGTGACGACGGCAACATAGTCGGCGACTTCCAGCTTGATCAGGCTCATGGCGCTACTCTCCTGGTTGGTTTTCTCTGCGTGCCATCTAACAAAACGGACGGCGGATCAGCGGGGCGGATCAGGGCAGCGCGTAGTATCCCATACGCGATTTGCTGCGCAGCATTGTTCCAGCCGCTAATCCCGGTTGTGATTTTCCGATCCCTGACCGGTATGCCGATTGAGTAAAGTTTGCATCGGCGGCGACAAAGCGGCGCCGAACGGCACTGCGCCACGTCCCAGGGACTCAAGGCGGGCAGCGCCCAACAGCCAAGAAAAAGTGCACGCGACGTCGTGCGGCAGACCCATAGGGGAGGATTTTGATGCTCGTGCGTGACCTGAAGACCGTATTACTGCTTGGCAGCGCCACCCTGATCTGGTTGCCGCAGGGGGCGGCAGCGCAGATATCGCCCGGGCCGACCACGCCTGCGAGCCCGCCGGCGGCTGCGGACACCCCGGAGCAGCAATCTAGCGAAATTCCGGCCAACGAACCGGGCGGCCTTGCCGATATCGTCGTTACCGCCACCAAGCGCGGCCAGGCGCAGAACGTGCAGGACGTGCCGTTCGCCGTCACCGCATTTGGCAGTGATCAGCTGGATGACCAGCATGTCCGCAGCATCGCCGGTCTCAGCTACAACATCCCCAACGTGCAGTTGACCGAGCTCGGCACCAGCCCCGGCTATGCCAATTTCTCGATCCGTGGTCTGGGCATCAACAGCTCGATCCCGTCGATCGACCCCACCGTCGGCACGTTCATCGATGGCGTCTATCTCGGCATCGGCGGCGGCGTCGTGCTCGATACGTTCGATCTTGCCGGGGTGGAAGTGCTGCGCGGCCCGCAGGGCCTGCTGTTCGGCCGTAACGTGACCGGGGGCGCCGTCGTGATCCGCTCTACCGTGCCCAGCAACCAGCTGCACGTCGATTTCAAGGCGGCATTGTCGACTGGCCTCGAGAAGAACATCAGCGGTGTGATAAGCGGACCGCTCATCAAGGATAAGCTCCAGGCGAAGCTCGCCGTCTATTACGACAAGGACAATGGCTGGTTCACCAACCTGTACAACAACAACCATAATTTCGGTAAGGGAGAGACGATTATCATCCGTCCGGCGCTGCGTTTCACGCCGACCGAGACGGTAGAGATCATCGGTCGCTTCGAACATGGCCATCAGTTCGGCGACGGCGCACGACCGACCAATTTCGGCCTGTTCGGCCGTGACACCTTCAAGATCTCGGTCAACGAAGAAGGGCTGTCGCGCAACAATTGGAACATGGCGAGCCTGGAAACGAATTTCGACATCGGATTCGGCGATGGCAAGATCACCAACATCGCGGGCTACCGCAATTTTCAGGGCGACCTGATCACCGATCTCGATTCCCAGCCGGTGACCAATTATCACTTTTATACACGAACCGAGCAGAACCAGTTCAGCAACGAACTGCGTTATGCCGGCACGTTCGGGGCGGTCGACGTGACCACCGGCCTGTATTATTTCGGACAGCAGATCAATTATCTCGAAAAGCGCCTGCTGGCTGGCGGCACGCTGACCATCGCCGGCGGCGGCGTGCAGAACCAGCACAGCTATGGCGCCTTCGCGTCGTTCGACGTGCATGTGAACGACCAGATCACGCTGAACGTCGGCGGGCGCTATTCCAAGGAGGACAAGAAGGTCCGCATCGCGAACATCGTCGCGGGTGGCTGCAACTTCGATGCGCGGACGTGCAACTATACCTTCTTCAGCAAGAAGGACTGGAGCGGCTTCACACCGCGGCTCGGTGTTCAGTACAAGCCGACCGGCGACACGCAGCTTTACGCTTTCTGGGCCAAGGGATTCCGCAGCGGCGGCTATAACCTGCGCAGCATCAACACCGCGGTGCCGCCGGGGCCGTTCGACCAGGAAACGCAGAATTCTTTCGAAATCGGCCTGAAGCAGGAATTCGGCCGCATCGCACGCATCAACCTGGCCGGTTTCTATAACAAGATCGACAATGTGCAGCGCGAGATCGTAACGCCCGTCGTCGGCGTCGGCGCATTGCAGGTGGTCGCCAACGCCGCCAATGTGACGATCAAGGGCGTCGATGCGGAAGTCGTCTTCATGCCCGCACGGGGCCTGACGATTACCGGTCAGCTTGGTTATACCGACGGCAATTACGACAAGATCTTCGCCGATCTCAACAACGATCGGGTGATCGATGCGAAGGATTACGCGCTCGTGCTGCCGCGCCTGTCGAAATGGACCTATGGCGGCTCGATCGCCTATTCGCTCCCGGTCGGCACGGGGACGGTCGATGCGCGCGCCGGCGCGAATTATCGCAGTCTCGCTTATTATAACGAACTCAACAACGGCATCCTGCCTGCCGCGACGATGGTCGACGGCAACCTGTCATACTCCAAGGGGCCGTATAAATTGTCGGTGTTCGGCACCAATCTGCTGAACAAGGTGACCTATGGTATCTCCGGCCCGCTGCCGTTCATCCCGGGCGGCACTTTCTCGGCGCTCAACAAGGGCCGTGTCATCGGCGCGGAGTTCCAGTATAAATTCTGATGGTCGCGCCGGGAGCGGCGGGTTGCCGCTTCCACCGCTCCGGAGCCGTCACACCCTCTTCCAACGCCCTGGGCGCCGATTCTTGGATCGGCGCTCATTTTTGACATCCGAAATCTAAGTCGATCCCATAGTGTCATCCCCGGGCACCCGCTGAATCACATTCCTGTTAAACCGCTCGTGTACATTGGAAATCTCGTTAAGCGATTCCGCGCCTGATACCCCGACCGTCCCGGACGAGAGGATGGAGCGCGCTATGACCAAAGCGGCGGATATCGATGATCATGATGTCAGAATTCTCAACGCGCTGAGCGAGGATGGGCGGATCAGTTGGCGCGATCTTTCGGATCGGATCGGCCTGTCGCTGACCCCTACCTTGCGCCGCGTCCGCCGGCTGGAGGAGATCGGCATCATCAAGGGCTATAGTGCGCGGCTCGATCGCGACCGACTGGTCGGAGCGATGACGGTGTTCATCACCGTGACGATGGAGCGCCAGATCGATGATGTGCTGCGCGCATTCGAGGCGAAGATCGGTGCGCAGACCGAAATCGTCTCGGCTTTTTTGGTCACCGGCGTGTCCGACTATCTGATTCATGCCGCAGTGCGCGACCTTGAACATTATCGCGATCTGCTGGCCGAGCTGACCCGCATACCGGGTGTCGCACATATTCAGTCGAGCTTCGCGCTGAAAGCGATCACGCCGCTGGAGACGGGCAGTCTGCGCCCACTTCATGTTCCTGAGCCCCACGCGCTCGATGAAGGCGAATGACGGCTACGATTCGCGGGTGAATCGACACTCATCAATCAGCTTCATCGCCCAGGGTAGAGCAAAACAACTATAAATTGCCAAATCACCAATATGATTTGGCGGGTCATTTTCGGCGTTGCCATGGCGTTGTCGCATATCGACGCGGAAGATGCCGGCACAGAAATCGCGCGGCGGGGAACTCCTGAACAGGCACATGGCCTGAGGCGGATCGCGGGAAGGTCCGCGCCGGGCGCAACGCCATTTGGGGTTATTGACTATGTCTACCGAACCGCGCCACCGCCGTTTCCATGTTCGTATGAAGGCGCTGTTGCTCGCCACGGCGATCACCGGCGCGGCCGGGACCGCACAGGCCCAGACCGCAACCGACGAAACGGCCGCCACACCGGCCGAAACGGAACAGGGCGGCGATATCGTCGTCACCGCGTTGAAGCGGTCGACCAGCATTCAGAATACACCGCTCGCGATCACTGCGGTCAGCGGCCAGACGCTCGGCACCATGGGCATCACGGATTCCACCTCGCTCGCCCGCGTCAGCCCGGGGCTGGTGGTGCGCGAAAGCGGTTTTTCCGGGTCGCGCCTGACCATCCGCAACATCCGCGCGGCGGGCGAAGCGACGGTCGGCCTCTATTATGACGAAACGCCAGTGATCGGATCTGCCGGCGTCAATGCCGATGCCGGCGGCACGACCCCGACCATCCGCCTGTTCGATGTCGAGCGGGTCGAAGTGCTGCGCGGCCCGCAGGGCACGCTTTACGGATCATCGTCGATGGCCGGCACGGTGCGGATGATCTTCAACAAGCCGAACCTGGAGACCATCTCCGCCACCGTGGCAGGGCAAATGTCCGATGTCGCGCATGGCGGCGTCGGGTTCCTGAATCAGGCGATGGTCAATGTGCCGCTGATCGATGGCAAGCTGGCGATCCGCGCGGTCGGCTTCTATCAGGACGCGCCCGGCTATATCGACAATATCACGCTGGGCCAAAAGGACATTAACGGCCAGATCAGCAAGGGCGGGCGGCTGATGCTGCGTGCCGAGCCGGTCGAGGGACTGACGATCGACGCGCTCGCCGTGATCCAGAATCAACGCGGTTCGCTCAATGATTATTATCTCGCGGCTGGCGCCTACAAAACGACCTATGAGGCGCAGGAGCCGCTGTCGGACAAGACGCAGCTGTACAGCGGCACGATCAACTGGGATCTCGGCCCGGTGACGCTGACCGCGATCGGATCGCACGCCTATCGCGATTTCAACTATAGCTATGATTTCTCGTCCTTCTTCAGGACATTCGGCGCGCTCTATCCGGTCGGGTCGCCCAATTATATCGCGTTCAATTCCCAGGCGCCGTCCGTGGCCAATTCGCCGCAGATCACCAGGACCGACAGCGCCGAGGCGCGCATCTCATCAAGCGGCCATGGCCCGCTGCAGTGGACAGCCGGCTTTTACTATTCGAACCGCGACGGCGATTTCGAGAGCAATATCGTACGGGTCAATCCGGGCAATGGCGCGATATTGCCGGTCACCGCGAGCACCCTGCTCGGTCAGCGCGTCATCACCGATCAATTGAGACAGACCGCCGGGTTCGGCGAGGCGACCTATGAGATCACCGATCGCCTGTCAGTGACTGGTGGCATCCGGTATTTCCATTACAGCCGCCGCGTCACCGGCGCGGTAACCGTGCCCGACCCGATCGTCGGCTTTGTCGCCGGCCCGTCGACCGACCAGTCGAGCAGCGAGAATGGCTGGCTCTACAAAGCCAATGCCAGTTACAAGCTGGCTGACCGGGTGATGGTCTATGCCACCGCATCGAGCGGCCAGCGGCCGGGCGGCGTCAATCAGACGGTCGGCCTGCCTGCCAGCCTGCAAACCTATAGTTCCGACCATTTGTGGAATTACGAGCTGGGGTTGAAGAGCATGTTCTTCGACCGCATGCTGACCTTCAATGCGGATATCTTCCAGATCGACTGGCAGAATATGCAGACCTCGGGCACGCTGCCCGGGACCAATTTCGCGTTCATCGCCAATGCCGGCAAGGCACGGGTGCGCGGCGCTGAGGTCGAGGCCACATTGGTGCCGCTGACCGGGCTCCAACTCCAGGCATCGGGCTCCTACATCGATGCCCATCTGTTGGAGAACCAGGCCAATCAGACGTTGGTCGCACCGGGGCTCAAGGGTGATCCGATCCCCTATGTGCCCAAGGCCACGGTACAGGGCAGCGTGCAATATGGCTGGGCGCTGAGCCCTAATTTGAAGGGCCTGTTGCGGTCGGACGTCTATTATAGCGGCTCGTCCTGGACCGAATTCCGCCACACCAGCGCGTTCCAGCGGGAACTGCCCGCTTATGCCACGATCGGGCTGCGCGCCGGGATCAGCGGCGCGGACGATGACTGGAGTGTGGCGCTGTTCGCCAACAATCTGACCAACAGCGCGGCGATCGTCGCCAAGCTCAGCGCCAATGCCTTTGGCGGGCTCGACAAGGTGCGCGCGATCAGCATCACCCCGCGCACCATCGGCATCGACCTGATGAAGCATTTCTGACCATGGCGGACAAGAGGAACAGCGAGATGATCAACAGTGGCATGATCAGGACCATCAAGCGCGGATCGGCGATGGTGGCCCTTTCCATCAGCCTGCTCGCGGCGCCGGGGGCGCTGGCAAAGGACGTGATCATCCATGCCGGGCAGCTGATCGACGGCGTGTCGCGCACCACGCGCAGCAATGTTTCGATCCTGATCCATGACGACCGGATCGTGTCGGTCACCGCCGGCTTTACCGAGCAGGCCGGCGCCGATGTGATCGATCTGTCGAAAAGCACCGTCCTGCCCGGGTTGATCGACACCCATGTCCATCTGCTGCTGCAACTGGGTTCGGGCTCGCCGATGCTCAATCAGGTGACCCGCACTCCCTATGACGAGTTGCTCGACGGGACTGGCTATGCGCGCAAGACCTTGCTCGCAGGCTTCACCTCGGTCCGCGATGTCGGCGGTTATACGCCGGCGGTCGTCGCGTTGAAAAAGGCGGTTGCGGCGGGCACGGTCACCGGCCCGCGCATGTGGGTCGCGGGTAGCATTCTGGGTCCGACGGGCGGCCATGCCGATTTCAGCACCGGCTTTGACGAGGCCTTGTCCAAGCCGGAATGGACCGATGGCATCATCGACGGGCCGGAAGAAGCGATCAAGGCGGTGCGCGCGCATCACCGTGCCGGGGTCGACCTGATCAAGATCGTGCCGTCGGGCGGCGTCGCCAGTGTCGGCGACGATCCGCACGCGCAGCTGATGACCGATGCCGAGATCAAGGCAGTGGTCGAGACGGCGCGCACGCTGCACATGAAGGTCGCGGCGCATGCGCATGGCGCAGTGGCAGTCGATCATGCATCGCAGATCGGCGTCGATTCGATCGAGCATGGATCGTTCGCCAACGATGTGAGCTACAAGATCATGAAGGGCAACGGCACTTATCTGGTGCCGACGCTGATCGCCGGCGATACTGTGGTGCAATATGCCAAGCAGCATCCAGAACTGCTCAAGCCATCGGTCGCTGCCAAGGCGCTGGCGGTCGGCCCGGTGATGAGCCAGAACGCGTTCAACGCCTATAAGGCCGGCGTCAAAATGGCGTTCGGGACGGATGCCGGCGTTTATCCGCATGGCCAGAATGGCCGCGAGTTCGAATTGCTGGTCAAGGCTGGCATTCCCGCGATCGACGCGATCCTGATGGCGACATCGGCCGCCGCCGACCTGATCGGCGACGCCGACGATATCGGTACCATCAAGCCCGGCCGCTATGCCGACATCATCGCCACCACCGGCAATCCGCTGACCGACATTACCGAATTGCAGCGCGTGGCGTTCGTCATGAAAGGCGGACAGATCGTCAAGGCGACCGGGCAATAAGCGGAAAAAGATCGGTTCGCGCGGCGCCGCAATGACGCGGAGCGGACATGGTGAGTGGACAGTGAGAACCATCTCTCTGCCTCTCCGGCGCCGCGCGAACGTACTTTCTAACCAGCCCCCGTCCGCGCGATCGGTCGAAATCGATGGGCAGGATCCTATAAATCAGCGGTCTGTACGAAATCGCCGGATGCAACGGACGCGCCGCAAGGTCCATCGACGGCATAGCTGATGCCGGTGACATAGCTTGCCGCGTCGGAGGCCAGGAAGGCTACCGCATCGGCGATATCCGCCGGATCGCCAAGGCGGCACATCGGAATGCGACCTCGTGCCTGCTCCAGATCGCGCTGATCTGTCGGCTCCAGCTCCGCTGATTGCAGTATCTCGACATGGCCGGACACCACGGCGTTGACGCGAATATTGTGTTCCGCCCACTCGCACGCCAGACTCTTCGTCAGCATCGTCACCGCTGCCCCCACCGCCGAATTAGCGGGCCCCCGCGGCATTCGACCGCTTGTCATGCCCGGAGCCAGGTTGACGATCGCGCCGCCATGCCCGGTTGCGGCCATTGCCCGCGCCGCCACGCGCGCGGCGATCATCGTGCCCGTCGCCCCGGCGTCGAATGTACGCCGAAAATCGGCTAGGCGCCGGTCGATCGTCGGCGTGGCCGTGTCGTCGATGCTCGTCGCGTTGACCAGCACCGCGATGGGGCCGGTCGTCGCGGTAATTTCCGCCACCGCTGCCTCCACCGCCTCCTCGTCGGTCAAGTCGAGCGCGATGCCGGTGCGATCGCCGGGCAGGGTGGCAATGGCATTCCGATCACCGTCAGCCGCGACCACCTTCGCGCCCAGCCGCACGAAGTGATCGGCGATCGACGCACCGATACCCGATGCGCCGCCGGTTACCAGCACCGTGCCCTTGGGCACGCGTCCGCTCACCGGCGCGCGCGAGGCCGCCGCCCGTCCGCCATAGGCAGCGACGCCACCATCGGCGAGGAAAGCAGCGCCGGTCATATAGCGCGCGCCGGCGACGTGGAGGATGGCGGCGGCGATCTCCGCAGGCTCGGCCATCCGGCCCAGCGGCACCGCGGCACCGGCCACGCTCGGATCGAATTTGCCGGCGCGTTCCAGCGAGGCGAGGATTTCGGTACGCACATAGCCGGGAAGCACCGCGTTCACGCGCACGCCGCTAGTTGCCCATTCGCACGCCAGCGCATCCGTCAGACCAAGGATCGCCGCCTTGGTCATGCTGTACGGCGTGCGCCCCGGCAGCGCCGAAAGCGCCGCCCCCGACGACAGGTTGACGATCGATCCCGATCCCTGGCTGATCATGATCTTCCCCGCCTCGCGTGCGGCAACATAGCAACCATCCACGTTTACCGCGATCAACCGCCGCACCTCGCTCATCGGCTTGCCGATCACCTGGCTCGCAGTCGGGTCGACGATTCCGGCGTTGTTGATCAGCACGTCGATCCGCCCGAACTGGTTCATGACGGCGGCAATGGTAGCGATCACCATCGCTTCGTCGGAGACGTCCATCACTAACCCGACATGGCGGTCACCCAATGCCGTCGCGCGCGCCTTGACCGCAGACATGTCGAGATCGGTCAGCACCACCGTATCGCCAGCGTCGGCAAATGCGCGAGCGGTGGCCAGGCCGATCCCGGCGGCGGCACCGGTAATGATCACGATGCGGGATGCCGGGGCAGGTGGGACGGACATCAAACTCTCCTGTCATGCGCTTTGCCGGCAGACAACCGCGTTGCCCGTCCGTGAGCAAAGCGCGCCGTCGAAGGAGAGCGGTTATCGCAGATGGGATACGTACCACCGCCTCCGCCGAACGCGTGACCGGCCGAACGTGCGGCTGATAGGTCGAAGACAAAGCAGCGGGAGAGCGACAATGGCGGGAGAACTTGCCGGACGGGTGGCAATCGTAACGGGAGCATCGCGCGGTCTTGGCCGGGCGATCGCCACGCTGTTCGTGTCCCAAGGGGCAAGCGTGGCTATCGTCGATCTCAAACAGCCCTGGGCAGGCGCGGTCGCCGACGAAATCAACGCGGCGGGCGGCAAGGCGATCGGCATCGGCTGCGACGTGGCCGACCGTGATGCGGTACACGCCACTGTCGCCCAGACCCTGGCGGCGTTCGGCCGGCTCGACGTGCTGGTCAACAACGCGATGTGGAACAAGTATGAACCCATAGCCGATATCGTGCCCGAGACCTTCGATCGCATGATGCGGATCGGTCTCGGCGGTATCGTCTGGGGTATCCAGGCGGCGTCGCCGGCAATGCGGGAAAATGGTGGCTCGATTATCAATATCGGCTCAATGGCCGGCCGTCTCGGCAGTCCCAACGCGCTGATCTATGCCGGCGTCAAGGCCGGCGTGGACGGTCTGACCCGGTCCGCGTCGATCGAACTTGGAAGGCATGGCATTCGCGTCAACGCGATCGCACCCTCTACGATCGCCACCGAGGGCTTGCTCGCGATGCTCACGCCGGAGGCGATGGCCAGCCGTCTCGAACGCTCTCCGCTCGGCCGGCTGGGCGAAACAGGGGACATCGCCGAAACCGCTCTTTGGCTGGCCTCGGACCGATCGAGCTTCATCAACGGGCAGTCGATCGCAGTGGACGGCGGTCTTGGTCACGCCTTCATACCCTGAACGGCCGCGACTTCTTCGCGTCGTCCAAACGGCTCCACTAACGCTGTTCCGTTCGGCCGCGTCCTGACGTTGGTCGAGGTATATCGGACCAACCGCGAGGCTAGAGTCGACCGATCGGACGAGCGGATCGATTGGCCGGCCCACGTGGTCTAGCTGGCATTTGGCGCTTATGTGCCGCTAACGTGCGATTTGCGCTGTCGCTCTACCGTCGATCTCATCCGTCGCCGGTGTGCGCCTAAAGAGTTTCCAGCCTAGCAGACCTGCGGCGGCAAGACCGACGATCACCCAGGTGAGATTTCCGAGCACGTCGGCTATCGCTTGAACCTGGTCGCTGAAAAGGCGACCGACCGACACGTAGATCAGCAGCCACAGAAACTCCCCGGCGACGTCCGCGACAAGAAAGCGCCACCACGGATATTCCGACAATCCGCTGGTTACGTTTACCCACGGACCCAGCGGCCCGATCAACCATCGGGTCAGGAACACGCCTATCCCAGCCCATTTGCGAGAGAACGCTTCGGCCTTGTCGATTTTGTCGGCGCCGCCGATACGGCGAGTGATGGCACCCAGAAGCGGTCGCCCGCCGAAGCGTCCGGCGGCATAGCCAGCCTGATCCCCGATCACGGCGCCAAGGGTCCCGACGGCGATGACGGGCCAGAACTCCATATCGCCCTGCGACACAAGCGACCCGAGCAGAATCAACATCAGCGAGTTGGGCAAGGGTATGCCGGCCGCACCAATGACCATCATCGCGAACAAGGCCGGCAAACCATAGGTCGTCAGCAATTCCAGAACCTGCGCGGTCATGGTCGAGGCGGCGGGCCAGGAGGCGGATAGGGCGGGCGGGCATGCACGATCGCATCGTTGAGGCGCGCGACCACGTCATCGAATGAGCGGCGCTGCTCCTTCGCGATCCGTCCGAGCGGCCGCGGGTCGGGCTTGTGTGGCAGGCCCAATGCACGCTCCAATATCCACGGCGGGACATGGTAGGAATGCGCGACGTAGCCGATCGGCATCCAGCGCTCGATCTGTTCGTCGCGATGTTGCTGCCAGTAGATAGCCGAACTGACTGTTCGGACCAGATGATAGCCTGTGAACGCGATCACGGCGACAAACAGAATGATGAGGAGCCGGCGCCCCCGCCGAGGTGAAATCATGCCATCACCATGCGCGCCGCAAGGGCCGCGAGCAATGCGGGCGGCATCACGATCGCCCCGACCTTTAGAAATTGCCAGAAACCGACATTTTCACCTTCGCGCCGGATTGCGGTCAGCCACAATATCGTGGCGAGCGAACCAGTGATCGAAAGATTGGGGCCGAGATCGACTCCGATCAGTAGCGCGTCCGTCACGATCCGGGGCGAAGTGGCCTGCGCAACCGTCGCGCTTGCGATCAGTCCGGCAGGCAGATTGTTCACGAGGTTCGATCCAAGCGCGAGGGCCGATCCCGATCCGATTGCGCTCCAGGCCGGCGAGATGGACGATGCGTTTCGCAAGGCCGTGCCGAGCACGTCAATCAGGCCGGTTTGTGTCAACGCTTCGACCAGCACGAACAGCCCAGCAACCAGAGGAAGGACGGACCACGAGACGCCTCGCGCGATCGGGACAGGAGACTGGCGACCGCCAACACATACAAAAGTCACGGTTGCCGCACCACAAACGAAGGTCGGCAATCCCAGATCGAGACCGAAAGCGGAAACGGTGACAAGGACGACGGCGATGACGAGGATGCCTGCGAGCGAAATCACGCCCCCGAGCTTTAGCGGGGCTACCGTGACCTGAGTCTCGCATTTCCCGGACAGCATGTCTCGCTGCGTCCAGCGCAATGCACCGAACGTGATCCCGATGGCGAGCAGCGACGGCAATGCGAATGACGCCAGCCAGCTGCCGAGCGCGGGCATCTGCCCGCTGAACATGACGAGGTTTGCGGGGTTCGAGATCGGCAGCACAAAACTGGCGGCGTTGGCGATGAAGGCACAGGCGAACAGCATCGGCAACGGATCCGCTTTCGCCTTGCGCGCGGCGGCGTAAACGGCCGGTGTCATCACGACGGCGGTCGCATCGTTCGACAGGAAGACCGTCACAACGGTTCCGACCGCGAAGACAAGCGTGAAGAGTCTGCTCGTCGAACCGCGTGCCATTGTGACGGCGTGCACGGCGACCCAGTCGAACAGGCCTTCGCGACGCGCGGTTTCGGACAGTAGCATCATGCCCGTGAGGAAGAGATATACGTCGGCGCCCTTCATCACGGCGATACCGGCCGAGCCGAGCGGCAACAGACCCAAAATGACGAGGATTGCTGCTGCCATCACGGCCCAAATTGCCTCGGGCAGTTTGAAGGGGCGAACGATCACCCCGGCGGTAGCCAGGGCGCAAATACCCCAGATCGCCCAGCGCGCTGTGATCGGAGCAATCATTCCGCGGCGCGCTTTGCAAGCGGCCTGTCCGGTCGACCGGAGCACGCCGGCTTCAATGTCCCGGCGGCGGCGATCCACAGCACCACGGATACAAGGGCAAACCCGCCCAGCACGAGGAACGTCACGTGGTAGCCCAGCTCTTGCGCGATCCAGCCACCGATCGCCGGGCTAAGCGATGCGCCGATGCCTTGGACGGTCATGACGGCGCCCTGGCCTACATTGACGCGGCCGGTTCCGGCCAGGATGCGGGCGACCAATCCCGGCACGGCGACGCTTTGCAGGCCCGCTGCTACGCCGTCGAGAATCTGGACGGGGAACACGCCCCAGGTGGTGATGTATGCCGACGCGATCAGGCCCCGAGCCGGGAGGACCAGGAAGGTGATGAGGATCACAAGCCAATAGCCACGCGCCTCCGCCATCCGCATTGCGATGATCGCGGCCACGATCATTACCGCTTGCGCGACGACGATCATTTCCGCCGCGAAGATCGCCGGATTGCCGTGTGTCGATGCGACAGCCAGCGTGTAGAGCGGCAGAAGCGCGCCATTGCCGAGATGGAAGAAGGCAAGGCTGGCGGCGAGAATGAGCAGGGGCTTGTTTCGGACCAGCATCCGAAAGCCTTCGGCCTTGCCGCCGTCGTCGGTATCGCCTCCTTCAAGACCGCGCGCCGCTTGATGATCTATCTCGTGTTCCGGAATCAACAGGACCGAGACGATTGCCAGCGCGCCGAACAAGGCGGCCAACACGAACACGGCGCCGAAGCCGAACCTCCAGCCAAGATATCCCGACAGCGCCGCGCCCACCATGTTGCCGGCATGGTTCCACGCCTGATTGCGGCCGTTCTGACGGTTGAATCCTTTTTGGCGCACGATGCCCAGCGTTATCCCCGCGACGGCGGGCCCGATGGCTGCTCCTGCAATCGCCGTCGCCACCTGCGACGTCGCCACCACCCAGACGCTTTGCGAAAACCAGATAAGCGTGGACGCCAGGACGGTGAAAATCCCGGACACGATGACGGCGACGCGTTTCCTTCGCGTCGCGTCGATCAAGGCGCCGGCCGGCGCGGTCATGATCATTCCGGCGACTCCGCCGATCGTCATCACGGTGCCGATTGCACCGGTCGCCCAACCCTTGCCCTGAAGGAAAACGCCCAGAAACGGGCCGATCCCTGCCTGCATGTCGGCCATAGAGAAGTTCAACGCCTCGAGGGCCATGCGCGAGCGTTTGGACCCGGCTTGGTGATCCGTCGCCCGGGTCACTGCAGGGACGAATCGGATGGGCGATCGTTCGGCTTGAGGTTCTTGGCTCGACGGAGACAGCAGATCATGGATGGGCTTCCTCGAGCGGGTGGTCGGCACGAAACCCGAAGGCGGGCGTGTGGTTCCAGTAACGGTACCAGGGTGCCATCACGCTGAACGGGCGCGTTCAGTTTGAGTTTAAGTGAGCGCTCACGCAAAGTGAACCACGACACGCTTGCCGCAGGCCCGCACGATGGTGCGGGCCGGTACGTCAGCTGTCGCAGCGGGCGCTCGCGCACCCCAAAATCGTGGACGAAACCGGTCACGCGTCACCGTGGACCGCTGAGATCGGTGGAACCGGCGCCCCTACCTGCGAGCCGGGGTGCCGTCAAAACGCCGGTTATCGACGCTCGATGATCGCTTCGGGGCTTAGCCGGCCTTAAGCTGACGGGCAGCGGCCTCCGCCGTATCCTCCGGACGGGTGTTGAACGCGATCTTCGCGTCGGGTGCCGCCTTGTGGACTGCGTTGACCACCGTCTCGAACAACACGAGACCCTTCGGTGGGATCCTCAGACCACCGCCGATCACGACGCAGTCATAATGTGCGCTGTTCAACTGCGTCTCCAGCACGGCGCGCCCGGCGTCGTCGGGCGTGATCATGCACGTGTCGCCGTCCCAGCCGCGCTCGTGAATCTTCGCGACCGCCACGGCGATGCCGGCGTTGATCTTCTCCGCATCGAACCCCGGCGGCAGCGAGGGGTCCGAAAAGTCGACGGTCTCTGGTTTCTGGCCAACGAACAGGATGCGAGTCATCGAAAGTCTCCTTCAAATTTTCAGAGGACAGGGTTGGAACTCTCAATCACGCAGATTGGAACGCAGGAAGGTGGCTATGATCTCGAGCGCTTCAGGGGCGGCGCGCAGGAGAGCGAGGTTGGCCGGGAACACGTGAACCATGCCCTGCCAGATATGGAGTTCGGCGACCGAACCGGCAGCTGCGATGCTGCTGGCCATGCGCCGCGCATCGTCGAGCAGGATTTCGTCTTCCCCAACATGAAGCATCACCGGCGGCAGGCCGGTCAGATCGCCATATAAAGGCGACGCTTCCGCATCTTTCGGATCGGTGTCTCCGAGATAGGTGATGCGGGCCTGCTCCAGCGCCCCATGGGTCAGCAACGGATCGTGATCGGCGCGGGTCGTCATGCTGTCGCCGGTCAAGGCGAGATCGGTCCATGGGGACATGGCGACCGCGGCGGCCGGTTTCGGCGCCAAGCCGTCCCGCGCGGCGGCGGTCATCCGCGTGGTGGTGACCAGCGCCAGCCCGCCACCTGCCGAGTCGCCGACGATCGCGATCCGGGATATGCCCGCAGCAACCAGCCCTTTATAGACCGCCTCGGCGTCATCGACCCCAGCCGGAAATGGCCGCTCGGGCGCGAGGCCATAGTCCGGAACGAACGCATCGACCTTGGCGCGTAGCGCTATCTGCCCCACGAAGTTCCGATAGGCCTGGGCCGAGCCGACTACATACGCGCCGCCATGAAGATAGAGGATCGCGGCGCCCGGCGTCGCCTCGGGTGTGCGGCACCACCAGCCCGAAACGCCACCGACCTCGGCGGCTTCGTAGGTGGCGGTGTCGGCCGGCGGGGTCCTCCCCATCAGGTCGTCGAACGCGGCGCGGCCATCGGGGCCGAGATCGGCCGCTGGCTGGAGCGCGATCATAGCGCGCATCGCCACCATCGCGGCTCGATCGAGCAGATACTCCTTGTGATAGGTCTCGGTCATCAGGTTCGTCCTTGAACGTGTTCGTAAGGAACATTGCGGCGCCGCCGGTCGATAAGACCGGCGGAGTCCCAATCAGCCTTGTGACCAGCTGGAAGCGGCAGCTTGAGCAAAGTCACGGTATGAACGCGGCGCATGGCCAAGCAGTGCCGTCAGGCGAGCAACGTCTTCGTCGGTCGCGACGGCGCCGTCCTCCTGGTAGCGGCGCATCATCAGCCTCATGTCATAGGCGAGCCAGGCCGGACCGAAACTCTTGAGACGCTGTTCCAGGCCGTCCAGGTCATCGCCCGCATAGGCGATCGGGCGTGCGAGGATCTCACTCCACAGCGCCGCGAGCGTATCGCTGGTGAGCGCGTCGGGACCGACCAGTTCGTAGATCTCGCGGGGAAGCGGCGCGCTCGCCTGCTCGCGCCGCAGGAGCTCCTTGGCGGCGGCCTCGCCGATGTCGCGGACATCGACCATCGAAATGCCCTTGGCGCCGACCGGCATGCCGTAGATGCCGCCGCCGAGCAGGGCGTCCTTCTGCCGCATGTCGTTCTGGATGAAATAGGCCGGGCGCAGGATCGTCGCGGGCAGGTCATAGGCGTCGATCATGCGCTCGACGGTCATCTTGCTGGCGAAGTGGGGAACGTCGGCATAGGCCTCGCCCT